>JAFZUD010000102.1 GCA_017618495.1 Bacilli bacterium
CAAGATCTCCATGATCTTCCAAGACCCTCTTAGTTCCCTCAACCCAATCATGATCGTCGGTAAACAGCTTACCGAGGCCATGGTCCTCAAGCACAAAGCCGACAAGAAAGCGGCCGTCAAGGTCCTCAAGACCATCAACGGACTTCTTGCCGAGACCGATAAAGCGGAAGAGGAACGTTTAGAGAAGTACGTCGAAGAGACCCCAAAGGACACTTTGATCGACCTCTCTGAATTCGACACCCTCTTCGCGGACACTCTCGAAAGAGAAATCAGAAAGCAATCCGACAACATCAACATCCTTCTTCCAACCATCAAGGAAATCGTTAGCGGTGGCTTCGCTGATCTCACCAAGTGCGAAGAAGCCTTCAAGAAGGTCTATAAGCCTCTTGCTTCTTGCGAACTTGGCATCGCGATTGAGAAAGACAATGACCTCAGCGTCTTCCCAACCGTCGTCAAAGAGTTCTGCAAATCCGCTAAGCTTTCAAAGAAACTCATCCAGCAGCGCGACCAGTATATGGAGAAGTGCGGCGTGAAGGACTTCTATGACCTTCCAGCCGACATCCGCGCCAAACTCCGTGAGGTCATCACCACCCCAGAGGCCTATAGCGAGAAGCTTGAAGCCGCGACCAAAACCCTTCTTGCTCACTTAGAGAAACTTCTTAACAGAAGCGACGAAGAGAAACTCCGCATCCACTCCGACATCCTCAAGAAATATGCCGAAGCGGTAGTGGCCTCTAAGAGCGAGCTCACCAAGAACGACGCCAAACATCGAGCAGTCAGAATGCTCCAGGAAGTTGGCATCAAGGACGCTGAGAAGCGTTATTCCCAATATCCATTCGAGCTCTCTGGCGGCATGAGGCAGCGTATCGTCATCGCAATCGCCCTTTGCTCAAGTCCAGAAATCCTTATCTGCGACGAGCCAACGACCGCTCTCGACGTCACCATCCAGTCTCAGATCCTCGAGCTCATCAACAAGCTCAAAGAGGAGAAGAACCTCTCTATCGTCTTCATCACCCATGACCTTGGCGTCGTCGCCAACATGGCCGATGATATCGCCGTCATGTACGCTGGCAAGATCGTTGAGCAAGGCACTGCCGAAGACATCTTCTACGATCCTCGCCACCCATACACCTGGGCTCTTCTTGGCTCCGTCCCAGACCTTGAGACCAAAGAGAAGCTCAACGCCATCCCAGGCACCCCACCGAATATGCTCATCCCTGCTAAGGGCGACGCCTTCACACCAAGAAACGTCAACGCCCTTGAGGTCGATAGCCTTTATCAGCCGCCTTTCTTCGATATCTCCGAGACCCACAAGGTCGCGACCTGGAATGTCGATGAGAGAGCCGATGACATCCGCGCTCCAGAGATCGTTGTGAAACGTATCGCCAGCGCCCTCAAAGATCATCCGGAATACACTCCAAAGGCGACCAATATGAAGAACTCGATTCTTAACTACATCAAGGAGGTCAAATAAAGATGGCAGAAACCAAGAAAAAAGCTCCTGCGAAGAAGACCCCTGTTGTTGAGCAAGAGTCCTTTGCCAAGAAAGTGGATTACAAGAACGCCGAGAAGCTCCTTGAGCTCAAGCACGTCAAACAGTATTTCCACTTCAAGAACAGCGACATCAAATACCTCAAAGCCGTTCATGACGTCTCCTTCGACGTCTATAAAGGCGAGGTCTTCGGTCTTGTCGGCGAATCAGGATGCGGAAAGACCACGACAGGTCGAGACATCCTCCGCTTATATCCAATCACCTCTGGTGACATCTATCTTGAAGGCGTCCGAATCGCCGCAGGAACCAGATGGAACGAGAAGGAGATCAAGTGGACTGGTATCCGTGCCAAAGCCGAGATCAAAGAACTCGAAGCCAAGAAGTCCGATCTCAATTCAGAATCGGCTGAATACAAAGCCATCGAGGATAAGATCGCCGATATCAAGGCCAATGTCGAGAAAGTCAGAACCGAGCAGCTTGCCAAGATCAAAGCCGCTCACGAAGACAACAAGCACGTCAACCAGAACTTAGCCGCCCACGAAGTCGAAGTGGTGGAGAAGCAGCGCAAAGAAGGTCTCCTAACCGAGGAACAATATAAGATTGCCCTCGCTGAGGCGAAGAGAACCACCTTGTCCCACAAGGTCCAGATGATCTTCCAAGACCCAATCGCTTCCTTAAATCCTCGTATGACCGTCCGCAACATCATCGCGGAAGGTCTCATCATCAACGGCATCAAAGACAAGGAATACATCGACAACGAGGTCAACCGCGTCCTCAAGCTCGTCGGCCTTGTCCCAGAGCATGGCACCCGTTACCCACACGAATTCAGCGGTGGCCAGCGTCAGCGTATCGGCATCGCCCGTGCCATCATCATGAAGCCTGAACTCATCGTCGCCGATGAGCCAGTTTCCGCTCTTGATGTCTCCGTCCAAGCCCAGGTCATCAACCTCCTTAATGAATTAAGGAACACCCTTGGACTCACCATCATCTTCATCGCCCATAACCTTTCCGTCGTCAAATACTTCTGCGACAGAATCGCCGTTATGTATTATGGCAACGTCGTCGAATTGGCCTCGAGTGACGAACTCTTCGCCCATCCGCTTCACCCATATACCAAATCGCTCCTCTCCGCGGTCCCATTCCCTGACCCAATCGTCGAGAAGAACAGGACCCGTATCATCTATAACCCAATGACCGACCACGATTACTCGGAACAAGAGCCAACTTACCGTGAGATCGTCCCAGGCCACTTCGTGAGATGCAACGACGCAGAGGAAAAGAAGTATCTTGAGGAACTCAAAAAATGAGCAAGATCCCGTTAGCGGGTGAGGGCATGAGAACTGAAGACGAGGCTTATAGAAACAAAGCCCGCTTCTGGAAGAACGCACTCATCTCACTAATCGCTCTTTGCATCACCGCGGGCATCATCGCTCTCATTGAGTACTTCGCCCTTGGGGGAGGCGACATGTTCAATCTTCCGCTTCGTTTAGCGGGGGACGCCATCGGATTAAGCGGAGTCTTAGGATTCTCCGCCTTCGTCCTTGGATTTGTCTCATCCAGAGGGGCATTCGACCTTGTCTCGTATTCCGTGAAGCTCGTCTTCCTAAATGTATTCAGACCAAAATACAGGCAGGAGAACTTCCCGAAGACCTTCTACGAATACAAAGTCCTCAAAGACCATGAGAAAAGAAGAGCGGTCTTCCCTCTCTTATGGCTATCGCTTATCTTCCTAGCGATAGGCATCATCCTCATCTCAATCTACATGAACCAAATACAATGAAAGGAGAAAACACCATGAACAAGAAATTACTTGTCGTCGGAGCAGCCGTGTTAAGCATCAGCGTCACAGCCTGCGTCGATAATCCACCGTCCACCTCTTCCGCGGGATCCTCAGTTGATGAGACCGTCTACGATCTCAAAAACGACGATCTTCCAAGAGGCGTCACCACATATACCGCTGAAGATGGAACCACCCATAACCTTAACCGCGCTTCGATCTATAAAGCCGTTGGAGATCCACACGTCAACTCTTGCCCAGAAGATGGCAAGAAGCAGAAGCTCCTCGTCAATCCTATCCGTTTCCAGAAGGATGAAGGAGATTCGAGAGACACGATCGTCGCCGATGACGCTCTTTTGACCAGGATCACCAAAGCCTTCACCGCGACTGACGAAGAACTCAAGGAGCTCTCCAAAGCCGATATCTATTCGGTCAAGAGCTTCTATGAGCAATCTTCCTTTGGAAAAGGCGCTTTCGATGTCGTCGTCCTCCCAACCTGGGTCGACTATAACGGCACCCCAACCCAATTCAAGAACTCCTCTGGCGGCAATGGTGGTGCTTATGCTTCCACTTACCTCAAGACTTGGTATATCAATGAATACAACAAAGCGGGCCACGGCCTTTTAGGTGCGGATTGGGAATACACCTGGAATGACTTCGATAGCGACAAAGACGGCTTCATCGATCTTGTCTGGAACGTCTATGCTTACCCATACACCGAGACCAGCACCGAGTTCTGGTGGGCCTATGTCACCTACACTGGATCCGATCCAAGTGTCGCTAGCCCAAATGTCAAAACCTTAGCCTTCGCTTCCACGAACTTCATCAGCAAGTTCAACGGATACGATACCCACACCCTCATCCATGAGACCGGTCACACCTATGGCGTTCTCGACTACTACGATTACAACAACGTCTGGAAACCAATGGGCGGAATCGACTTAATGGATCAGAACGTCGGCGATCATAACGCCTTCTCTAAGTTCCATTATGGCTGGGTCAACCCATGGGTCATCAAGGAAGACATGCTCACTGGCGGCAAGGTCGCTGAGATCACTCTTAGAGCGACTACCCTCACCGGCGATTGCTTGGTCCTTGCTTCCCCAAATTACAACATGACCGCTTTCGATGAATTCATGATGGTCGAGCTCATGGGTCCGTATGGACTTGCCAATCGTGACTACACTAGCGGCTACGAAAGCGTCAGCAGAGGCTTCACTGAGCCTGGCATCAGAATCACCCACGTCGACAACCGTATGTGGAGAGGCAACCACGATGAGTGGATCTCCGATCCTAACGACCTTGGCAGAAACGGTGGCGATGTCAGAAACACCAACTCCCACGCTGGAAGAGGCGGACTCCGCAACGACCTCGACTTCTGGCCAAACGAAGATGGAAGCGCAAAGCAGTATTTCTGCCAGCTCTCCCTTATGGATTCCTCTAACGTCGATAGCTCGATGAACTGGACCAACACCGCCAACTTCACCGCCAACAACGGCACCCTCTTCAAGAGGGGTCAGCGTTTCAACCTCGGACCAAAGACCGCTTGGGCCAAGACCTTCATGCCAAGTGGAACCAACCTCTGGAACAAGGCCAAGACCACGACCGGATGGCAGGGTGACAAGATGAAGTTCACCATCGATGAGACTTGCACCTTCAACTACTACCTCAAGGTCAAAGACATCGTTGAGGACAGCGAGTATGGCGCGATCGCCAAGCTTGAAGTCAGGCTCGATAGCTAAGCCTTAAACAAAAATTAAGCCCTGTTTTGCAGGGCTTTTTTTGATTTTGTAGCAGTGGAGTTCAGTAATCAAATTCTTTGTTTGCCAGAATGAATTCTTTGAAACGAGGAAGGGCAAAACTGACTTCTCCCCAACCTGATTTGACGATGATGCCTTTTTTGAGAAGCTTGCTCCTATATTGAGAGAGGCTTTCTGTGCTTAGGTGAGCCGCCTTTCCGATTTCGGCAATTTTGTTAGTATCGAGTTCCGCCATAGCGTTTGCGATCTTTTTCTCGTGGTTTGGGAGATCATAATAAATCTTCTCGTACACATACTCACGCAGCTTGCTATCGAATTCTTTCACTATGGAGTTATCGAGCTTTGTTTTTCCGCTTTCAAAGAAAACATATCCAAGAACTTGGTATGCAAAGGCGTATCCGTTTGTGAGCTTAGCCATCTTAACTGCTTCTTCTCTACTCACCCTGAGCGTCTCCTCAAAGGAATCAGCGATACCGATGAGGTTAAGAGAGTTCATGCTAGTGCTAGGTGCTCTATATAAGAAGGTTAGGGATTTCTCGTTTTGAAGACTCCTGACGTTTTCATATAGTCCCGTCATAAGAAGGAACAATGGATAATCCTTTCTGATGAAGATCTGATATTGCTGAACGAGGGTCTTAACGTTTTGGTTATTTGAAATATCGTCGATGCAGATGAGGACTTTCTTGTTCTTTTTCTTTATGACTTCGAGCATGTTCTCAAGAAGAGTGACAACATTGGAAACCGGCTTTTCGCCCGAGAGAGTGATTGAAAGGCCTTGAAAAGAGAAATTGAACTCTTTCTTAAGGAAACGGAATTTCATGTTTGCCTGCTCATAGATGCTGCTAGCAAGATATTCGAGCATATCTGTCTCTGGATTCATTTCAACGACAATCCAATCGCTTAACGAGGAAAAGTATTTGTGAAGTCTTGTGAGCATGACGGTTTTTCCTGAGCCTCTGACGCCTGTGATGAGTTTGACGGTAGAAGCAGGGGAATCTGCCAAAAACTCTTCTTTGATCGAATCGAACTGACCAGAATTTGAGATAAATGATTTAGGCTCTTTGCCAAACATCAACGTGAAAGGATTGTTCATAATTAGTTCCTCCGTTCATAATTTTTGTTTTCATTCATAATTTATCATAAATTTCATAATTTATCATAATTTTTTCTTAAAAAGTCCCACCCGACTATTAAAACCATTTGTCTTTGCTTAGATTCATGGTTTGCTGTACATTATGGATATAAATTCAATATCTATGAAAGAATCAATCAAAAAAGCATCCGTCTGCGGGCTATTGGCCTTCATGCTTCTCTCCCTGCCGTTCAAGGGAAACTTTCCTGACGAAGAGGTTGTCCCGCAGGAGGTTGCGGGCGTCCTCCATCCTCCTGTCACTCCTTTGAGCAGGCTAAGATCGCAATTTGAGTCCTCCTCGGTTAGCCTAAGCCAGGATTCACTTTCCTTCCATGGCAACAAAAGGGCGGGGCATCTCTTCGATTTCGACGCCGTGGAATGCCCGAACGTCCTCAATTACCCTGTCACTTTTGATTTCACGTATATTGTCGCCTTGGACCTCGGCTTCCTCGACATCTCATTCATAAATCCGGTTGGGGATGATGTCATCGCGAGCGAGACCGTCTACGTCTACCCATATGACGCCGGCAACGGCCAAAGGGACATCCATTTCTGCCTCAACGACGAGACCTTCAAGGCCACCGATTTCTTCGCAGAACCTTTAGCCATCAAGGACGAGCGGGTCTATGAGGTAGCGGTGGTGAGCGCGCATTCGATCGTCTCGCAGGCGATCTACCAGGAGGCGGTCTCCGGCATATCCTTCAGCTATGGCGACGGAAGCGGGTCAGAGCCGCGAATCGACACGACCACGACCGGCCATATGGATGCGGACACCGCAGGCATCGTCTACCCGACGATCGCGATAGCCCAGATACTCACCTCATTCGACAGCGCGGTCGGGTTCGCGGAGACCCATTTCCCCACTCCGTTTTTTCTTCCTGACCCAGCAGTTTATTTTGGATATCACATAAAGATGAGCATGATAAAAGAGGATTTTAGGAAAAACATAACCCTCTCTATTCCTGTGAGTTCACACGCAAACGATTACCCTCATCTTGGGAGTCAAAAACTTATTAACGGGGATAAAATTGGACACGACTCAAATTTGGAAGACCCAGATGAAGAAGCCTGGACAGAATGGTCTTTCGGTTTCAGCAACATGGCTGATTCTGGTTGCCCAGTCTTCGCCCTTTACAATCTTTTGGTCGACTTGGGCTATACACCTAGCCTCCCTGTTTTGATTGCGTTCTTTGAACTTTGCAACGCAGACCTTCTCTCCGGCATCGGTGGCGGATGCGTTCTTAGAGAGGAAAATATAAACGAGATAAAGGCGATCATCGACTACGCCATAATTCCAGGTCTTGCGTTTCTTTCTGCGGGTTTACTTTGCATTCCTGGTGCCGGCCCTTTCCTGGCTTTCCTTACGATGTCCACTGCGGTAATGGCGGATGCGATCTCCGATTGGCTTTTATATAACCAAAGGGGTTTGGGGGATGTTTTAGATTATCTTGACCTCGACCATTACGAGGAAAATGTTTTGGTGAATCAAAACTCAAACCTTTTTGGAGATTTCAAAACCAGAATGAAGCCTTCAGGGAATGGCATAATGTGTTTTTGGAACGTGGTTGACGGGAACCTGAACATCGATTACACTCACGGAGCTCATTTTGTCTGCGTGAGGAGCTTTGAGGACGACAATTCCGTAACGTGCTTTGAAGCATATAATATGTGGGGAAACTCTCAATTAGTCACTTATTACGAAAACGGCATAGACCATTTAATCTATAATTTTACGGACCAACAAGCGGAAAGGAGCATGATTGCATATTATGTTCTCGATTAAAAGGAAAATTACCGCCTTCTTCTTGCCAGCATTAATTGCCGCTCCTTTCATAGCCTCTTGCACAATAATGTACGATATAGACGGCGACTTTAAAAACCTCTTCGAAAGAAACGTCGTTTGGTCGGATGAAGAGGGCAAAATAACTATAACTGTCCAAGGGGAAAGGTCAGATTGCGGTTTTGCCAAGCTTCTTCTTGATGGCAAGGAGAGAAGAGCGACCGCCAACTTCGTGAGCAATAATCAGCTGGTAGGTATTGCCTTTGAGTCAGAAGAAAGCATGACTGATGTCTACAAAGGTTATTCCCTGGTTCTTAGATTTAACAAAGCGAATGGCGATTCATCTGCAATCTTCAGCTCTAGTGGAGCAAATGATTACTCAAGCGAAGAGCCTTTCACAAACATCACGCTTACCAAGAGACCAATCACACCGGAGGAATTGGACGCAAGATACTGCGTGCACAATTATTGGTGCACCGAAGACCGCCAATTATTCATATACCAACTAAATGAGACTCCTTACACCGGAAAGATGGGTGGCACTTACAAAGACAACAGGATTGATTTCCTTTTCATCGATGACCATGGGTTTAAGATAGACGCAGGTGAAGAGCCTCTTGGAGAAGGGAAATATGTCTCAACCTTTGAAGGGATGACCCTTTTGTTCGACACATATGGCAAAGAGGAGTTTGGTGAAAGCCTTTCCCTTGTGTGGTGTTGGGCCAACGCTCAGATAGCAAATCTGTCTTCCAACTAATGAAAACCCCCTCCAATCGGAAGGGGGTTCTTTTTATTTCATCATGATGGTGACTGGGTTAAATGGCTCAATCTCTTCGGCTTTTGATTCTTCGTACTTCTTCACGATCTCAGGATCAACGTATTTCTTGTCGACCCAGATCTCATAGACATATTCATCGAACCAAGCGTCGTCAGAGACATAATATCCGTCTTTGCCATTGTCCTTTCCCCAGGAGTTCTCAATCTTCCATTTGTTTGGAAGACCTTTTTCATCAAGGTTAACTCCAGTGAAGGTCATCGCGTGGCAACATGTTGATGTGCGGTAAAGAAGTCTTTCGCCTTTGGTAAGAGGGAAATCCACACCAAGAAGCTCATCGACTCTGATGAGGTCTTTGGCCATGAGACCTTCTTTGCGAAGGCACTCGGCTCTCACGTCAGCGGCAAACCAGACAACGGTGTCATCCTTAAGGGAAGCGATCAAAGCTTCCTTGAGTTTGTTAAGTGGAATGCTGAACCAGGAAGCGGCCTCACCTTCGGCAACGTTCTTGATCCATTTGCATTCGTATCTTTGGAATTCTTTGAAGGAAGGAAGAGGGTAGTGGCCAAGTCCCAAATAGTTAGAGAAGTCACCCCCGATATATTTGTCATAGAACTCTTTTGGGGTGAATTTCCCTTCATTGTGATACTTCTCATCTTTGTCGACGTATTCGAAGGTGAATGACTCGGAGATGGTGCCGAGTGTCATTCCAAGGACTTTGTAGATCTCAGAGAGATAGCCTTCTTTCATCAAGCGGAGACCCTCAAGGCTTTTTCCTTCTTCATGGGCTTTTCTAAGCGAATAGATGTCTTTGGCGATTAATTTGTTGAGGGTGCTGTTTAATTCCGAAGTAGCGGAGGATACCGCTCCATCAGG
>JAFZUD010000103.1 GCA_017618495.1 Bacilli bacterium
CTCAAAGGCCTCTGATTTCTCACTCTTGGCTTTTGCGATTGCTTCTTTCGTTTTCTTATGGAAGGACTCGTAATCGGAAGTGGCCTCACTCATGCAGGTAGCAAGCTCATCGTCATCTTTCAAAACAACGAAGCTTGGATGAACCTTATCAAAGATAACGACCTCGTCATCCTTGATTCTCATCCTCCATTCCGGGATCTCAGTCATGGCTTCGCTCACGATGTAAAGGAAAGTGACGAAGAAGGATTTCCCGTTCTCTTTGCAGAATCGGACGAGTTTTGTGACGTCGAGTCTCACGGTGACTGAGAAGATTGGGTTCGTGTATCCGATGAAGTTCTCATATTGGGCTCTTCTTGCCCAGTTCTTGATATCGATCTTTTCCATGTTATCTGATGAGTTCCTTTAGGCCATTAAGGTCATTGATTATGTAAGCGTGCTCTCTTGCGAATTCGTTTGGTGGGATGAGGTCAACCGCCATGACAGGGATGAGGTTACCTCTTACGGCCGCTTCGATGCCGTTGATGGAATCCTCAACGACAATGGACTCCGATGGTTCTGAGCCGACTTTCTTGGCGGCTTCTAAGAACATGAATGGATCAGGTTTTGATTTGCCTAAAGCATCTTCCGCATATATGGCGGCATCAAAAACCCCTGCAATTTCCATTCCTTTTAGTTTGAAGAGGTTCTCTGCCCTCACTTTATGGGAGCTAGTCGCTAGAGCGATTTTGATTCCTTTGTCTTTGAGATAAGCAACGATTTCTTTGAAGTTTGGTTTGATTTCGAAATCGCCAACGGAGATATCGTGGTTCACGCTATCGAGCATGAAGTCGCGGTAAGCGTCAACGTCCAAGGATGGGCGATGAACCCTAAGCTCCTCGCGGACAAGCTTCTCGTTTTTGCCACACATCCCCGCTCGATACTCCTCAGAGATGTCGACTCCGAATTTCTTGTTAGCGGCCAAAAAGGCCTTTTTCCAAAGGCTTTCGGTATCGAAGATGACACCGTCCATGTCAAAAATCACGGCGGTTATGTGTCTTGATTCTACTTTCACTCTTTTTGACCTTTCCGTTTGATTATATCAAAAACGTATAGTTTGAGAGAAGCCTAGATGTTGGCTTCGGATAAGGCTTGGAGGAAACCGGTGTAGCATGGCTTCTTCTCATATTCTTCGGTGAAGAGAAGAGGATACTGGTTGCGTTTCCAGGAGAGGTTATCGGTGACGCCCCAAAGGATGACACCATTGATGTCGGTCTCTTTGGAATTGTTGTTCTCAAGAACCTTCTTAATGAGGGTCTTGTAAGCGTCGCTTTGCTTATCGTATTCGTTTTGGCTTGTGCCGTTTGTGGTGATGTCGATCTCGGTGAGCTGGCACTTAAGACCTGCTTGTTTGATGTATTTGGCGTCGTTGATGATGTTATCCATATTCGCACCGGAATCTAAGTGGGTTTGAATGCCGACACCATCGATGAGGTTCTCGGCGATGGCGTCTTTGAGGATATTATTGATAGCCCACTGGCAAAGATTTGGCTGATAGTCGAAGGCGAAGTCGTTGTAATAAAGCTCAACGTCCATCTCTAACTCTTCCTTGATTTCGGAAGCATATTTGAAAGCGTAATAAACAAAGTCATCTCCAACTGTGGTGTACCAGTTGTTGTTATTTGTTCTGAGTCCACCGTTTTCGACCGCTTCGTTAGCGACGTCGATGGCGTACACGGTTTCCGGCCATCTTTCATTGAGGATCTCAATGGTGGTTTTGATGTAATTCTCCATTCTCTCGAGCATGAGCTCACGGCTCGCTTTCGGACCATTCTGGGTGTAGTTGGTCGTGAAGAACCAGGCTGGGGTTTGGGAATACCAAACGAAGGTGTGATGTCTCACTCCGATGCCATTCTCAGCAGCCCAATCATAGATTCTCTCGAATGGCTTTGTGGTGATGGCAACACCTGCTGGATCGCTAGAAAGAAGAGCCTGGCACGCTTCTTGATCAAGGATTCGCTCAGGTTTTCCTTCGTTTTCCGCGGTGATGGAATTGAAGTTGTCGATGGTGATTTTCCTGATCTCGGAATTTCTTACCATCGTGTCTGACATGCAGGTTCCGAGCTTGAAGTAATCCTCATATGTCTGATAGAGGGATTCGTCATTATATTCGTATTTGGTCTTAACGGTTTCTTCACCATAGGTGATCTCAATGTCATCGAGGAGAATCTTTCCTTCTTTGGTGGAGTCCGTAAGGGTGTAGTTAAGTCTTAATGAGCCAAGCATTTCGAGGGTGTCATAAGTCATTTCCATCTGGTTCCATTCGCCCTCTATGCTAGAGGTGACGGTGACCGCTTCGCCTAAGACGCTTGAGGCACGGCTATTCCATGGGAGGGCCTCTAACTGGATGGTTTTGATGTTGCTATTTGCCGGAAGGTAATAGTAAAGGGAGATGATGTCGCCGTTCTTGGCGTCTTCATCTTTGAAATACGGCTCTTCGATGAGGTCGCTTCCGATATATCCTTCTTTTGTGAGGGTATAGGAAAGGGAGTAATAGTCATCATATCCATCATCTTCAGAGATGGCGACGGTGCCTGATCCTTCCGCTA
>JAFZUD010000104.1 GCA_017618495.1 Bacilli bacterium
CTTCCTCGAATAGGTGCCGACAACGAACTGGTCTAGGCCTAAGACAGAGATGACGATCATATAATTCCTCTAATAGGAGGAAATTATAACACGGCTGGAGTCAAAGGGTTATCCTATTTGCTCTAATAATCGAGCGGATCGACGTTGACGGAGATGTCGACGCCAGCCACCGAAGAGAATCTTTGGAGGAGTTGCCTGAGGTAGGAATCGATGCTCTCCCTCTTCTTAAATTTGAGAAGAAGGACGCGTTTATGCTTGCCGTTATTCATCGAATAGAATGGGGTGATCGGACCTAAGACGATGAGGTTTTCGATACCTAAGCCTTGGATTTCCTTTTTGAAATCCAGCGCGGATGACATCGCTTTCTCTTCTTTAGAAGAGGAGAACTCAAGAAGGACGCAGTTGAAGTATGGAGGGTATTCGGTAACTCTCCTTTGCTGCATCTCCTTGAGATAGAAGGAACCATAGTCTTGGGAGGCACCGAATTTGATCGCGTAATGCTCCGGGTTATAGGTTTGGATGAGGGCTTCCCCTACCCTCTTGGAACGGCCGCTTCTGCCAACGGCCTGGGCGATAAGCTGGAAGGTTCTTTCCGCAGCACGGTAAGTTGGTAAACTTAAACCGATATCGGCCAGGACCACCGCTGAGAGGGTGACGTTAGGGAAATCATGGCCCTTAGCGATCATCTGGGTGCCAACCAAAACATCATATTTCCCATCTTTGAATTCATGGAGGATCTTCTCGACATTTTTGGAGACCTTTCCGATGTCGCTATCCATCCTGGCGACTCTGGCGCCAGGGAATAATTCTTCGATTTCTTTGACGACTCGCTCGGTGCCATAGCCCACTCTTCTTAGGCGGGTATTGCCGCAATCTGGGCAGCGTTCTGGATACTTCTCGACGAAGCCGCAGTGATGGCACTTGAGCATCGAGTCTTCTTGGTGGAAGGTGAGGTTGCCACCGCAGCTTGGACAAGTGAAGATATGTCCACATTTCGGACACTCGATTCCCGTCCAATAGCCACGTCTATTGATGAGCAAAAGAACCTGCTCACCCTTATCGAGCTTTTCCTTAATTTTGGCGATTAATGGAGCACTTAGTTTCTCTGATGATTTGCTGAAGACTGAGCGGTCCCTGAGGTCGATGATTTCCGTATGAGGGAGGGCTTTTTCGTTGATGCGGTGAGGCATTGAGGCGTAGCCGTAGACGCCTTTGTCCGCTCTCGCTTTCGATTCGAGGGTTGGGGTGGCGCTGCCAAGCAAGACTTTGCATCCTTCGATCTCGCCTCTCATGATGGCGACTTCTCTAGCGTGGTAATACGGGGAATTGTCTTGTTTGTATGATTCGACATGCTCTTCATCGAGGATGATGAGGCCAATGTTTTTAAGTGGGGCGAAGACCGCGCTTCTGGCGCCGACGACGATTGAGGCATCGCCTCTAGCGATACGCCTATATTCGTCATATCTCTCAGCTGGGGTGAGTTCACTATGGAGGATGGCGACTTTAGGGCCGAACCTGCGGCTAAAATATTCCACCATCGCTGGGGTGAGGTTGATTTCTGGGACGAGCATCAAGACGGATTTGCCTTCTTCGAGGACCTTTTCGCTCAAGCGAAGGTAAACTTCCGTTTTGCCTGAGCCGGTGACGCCTTCCAGGAGGACGACCCCTTTGTCGCTGTTTCTGATATCGTCAAAGGCCTTCTTCTGCTCGAAAGACATCTCATGAGGCTCTTCTCTTTCTTCGGGCCTGATATGGAATCTCTCTTTTTCTTTGAGGATGATTTTGAC
>JAFZUD010000105.1 GCA_017618495.1 Bacilli bacterium
AGTGGTCTCGATCTGGGTCATGGTCACCATCGATCCAAACGCCAACCAGCAGAAGAACCTCGATCTCAATGGACCATTCATCGGCACCTTGCAGAATAATTCGATCCTCTTCGCATTAACGATCGTCCTTCCTCTCTTCCTTATCTTCGTCGTTGATGGTGGTTACCTCATCATGTACGCGACCAAGAGAGAATCGATGCTCTCAGATCAAGAGAAGAACGACCTTCTCGAAGAAGCCAAGAGACAGGCAAGAGAAGAAGCTCTCGCGGAGATCAGGAACCAATCCAAGAAATCCGAGGAAGAGAAATAGTTCTCAACCAACAAAGAAACTAACCGGTCAATATGGCCGGTTTTCTTTTGCCTAAACACACCCAAACAGAAATCACCTTCATAAACGCCTCATAGGGCCTCGTCAGAAAATAAAACGGTTATTTTCCTTAAGGAAAAGACAATCGCTTCATATGGCCTGTTTCTAGAGGCGTTTTTCTTCGTGTGGGGGCAAAGGAACACACAACCCTCAAGAGAAGGTGAAGAACAAGGCATAAGAAAAAGCCCTCCCGTGAGGGAAGGCCAAATCAATTGTTGATGTGATTAGAAGGCGATGAGTGGGAGGTTGACGTTGAACACACCACCCATTGGATCGGTTGCCTGAGCATAAGAACCAGAAGCGTTGCCTGAACCGTTGTAGCTGGTTCCTTCAAGCCAAACGACGAATTTGATGGTTTTGGAAGAGCCTGCTTCGATAGAAGTAACGTAATTGCTGGCCATAATCTCACTGGCATTACTATGTGCAGGGGCGCTTGATAAATTGTTTTTCGAGGCGCTGCCTGTTGTGGTAAGCGTAGGAACGACAGTGGTGTCGGCATTGTTACTAAGATCCCATCCCTCTGGTGTACCGTCATCATTTTCATCCCAATGTCCCGCATTTGCGGCGGCGTTGGTTGCGCTGATGCCTCTGTTGTTGTTGTTGGCAATGGTGTTCTGAAGAACGAATCTAGTAGTGGTGTTGTCAACAACGGCAACACGAGCAATATCAGCGGCGGCGGTGTTGTTTGCAGCGACGCCAGAGGCAGCGGCAGTGATGGTTGGGGAATTGAGGAAGACATCAAGACCGCTGACGCCAGAAGCACTGAGGGTAAGAGTGAAGTACAGATAACCTTCAGAGGCGACAGGCATAGCAGTTGCTTTAATACCTTCATGAGCAGCGACCCAAGTTGGCTTGTAAACGTTTTGACCATCGATTGAGGAAACGTCAGTTAAGACCTCTCTTGCGTGATAGGTAACTTCGATGTTGTTGGTTCCGGCGGCAGGAGCGGTAGTGAAAGTGATGGTTTTGCCGCTAAGGGTCCAGTCGCTGTTTGCAACGCTGTTAATTTCAATGGATGGATCATCGTCCGCAAATGGAGTCTGTTTGAGATTAAAAGTCTTAGTGGTGCCGTCTCCGCTGAACGTTTCAACGATATCCGCATCACTTCTTGCTTTGATGGTGGCAGTGCCGTCTGCGACCTGTCCTTCGCAATTAAATCCAGTGCCAAACGCAATTGCGAGGTTGCTGCTCTTGCTGTAGACACCGATGTTGGTAACGTTAACAGTGGCGGATTTGGTGGTGGTGAACCAGGCGAAGCCGCTAACAGCGGCAGCACCGGCTGAGACGCCAAGCATGGAAGCTAAGCCAAGGATCATCTTTGATTTCTTTGTCATTTTCGTTTTCTCCTTATTATTAATTAAGAGTTTTAGAAGTCGAGTGATCGATTTCCGTTAGGCGTTGAACGCCACGATTGGGAGGTGGACATCAATTTCGCCACCGATTGGATCGCTGTAATTTCCTTTGAGGTCAACATTTGAAGTACCCTCAAGCCAGATGGTGACATGGACGATGACTGGTGCATCGCTGACGGTGGCAATGTAGTTATGAGCGGCATCTAATTGGGCAACAGTGCTCTTAACGCTGTAGTCTTCGGTTGATGGGACAACAAGGTTTTCGCAATTGGCAAGATAACTAGCAACTGTGTAGTCTCCAGAAACGGTGGTTGCGTTGCCAAGCAAGCTGCCGTCGATACCTTTCTTGTAGTCGTCTCCGACATTATTGGAAATGGTAAGGACGTTGGTTCCGCCGATAGAGAAAGCAACACGAGCGACATCAGCAGCGGCAACGTCATCTGCATCACTGGTTAAACCTTCGATTGTTGGCCTGTCAAGGAAGATATTGAGGCTTCCGGTATCGACAGCGGCGAAGTTCAAGTCAAAGGCGATGTACTGTTCGCCGGCAGTGGCTGGCGGGATCAAAGTAGCTTTGGTTCCTTCATAAGCAGCCTGCCAGGTTGGATCATAGAAATCAACGCCATTCATGGAGCTGACATCTGTTAAGGCAGCGCTGTCATAGTAGACGGCGCGAATCTTGGTGTCGGCAGCAGGTGCATCAGTGAAGCTGATTGTCTTAGAGGCGGCATCATAGGTATGGGTGGCATCGACAACTCCGTTTACATAAACAGTTGGAGCGGCAAGAGGCTTGTTAGG
>JAFZUD010000106.1 GCA_017618495.1 Bacilli bacterium
CTCCCTCTATGACAAGATCGAGAAGGCCAACTTCGCCCTCGAGACCATCCTTGAGCTCGGTGGCCGCGACCACGACGACAGAGAACTCCATTTCATCCTCGCGATGCCTGTCTCCGATGGTGGCCAGTGGGATATGTTCGTCAACCTCGTCAAGAAATATGGCTTAGTCCCACAGAACAAATTCCCAGAGACTTTCCAGAGCGAAAACACCCAGGAAAGCGACTTCCTCGTTAACGCCGCAATCAGAAAATTCGCTGCAGATTCCGCCTCTTTCCTCAAAAAAGGCGATATCGCGACCGCCAGAAAGATGAAGGACGAGGTCATGGAAAAGATCTACCATCTCTTCCTTAACTGCTTCGGCGTCCCTCCAAAAACATTCGACTTCGAATATGAGAATGAGAAGGGCTACCACATCGACAAGAACCTCACCCCAGAATCCTTCTTCGAGAAGTACATAGGTGAGAGAATCGACGAATACCAGTCCCTCATCAACTCGCCAACAAGCGACAAGCCATACATGAAGAACTTCACCATTGAGTATCTTGGCAACGTCAAAGAAGGCAAACCGATCAATCACCTTAATCTCCCAATGGAGCGCATCAAAGAGCTCATCATCAAGCAGCTCTCCGATGGCGAGCCAGTCTGGTTTGGCAGCGACGTCTCTTTCTACCGCGATCCAAAGCTCTTCGCCTGGGATGACAATTCCTTCGACTATGAGTCCCCATTCGGCTTAAGCGTCGAATTCGAAAAAGAGAAGATGCTCGATTACTGGCATAGCGCCATGAACCACGCCATGGTCATCACCGGCGTCAACATCAAAGATGGCAAAGCCAACAGATGGAAAATCGAGAACAGCTGGGGCAATGAGCACGCCCTTAGTGGCTACTACGTCATGAGCGAATCCTGGTTCGACAAATTCGTCTATCAGGCCGTCATCATGAAGAAATACCTCACCAAGGAGGAGCTCGAGGCCACCAAACAAGCCCCGACCAAACTCCACCCATGGGACCCAATGGGAACCCTCGCCGACTAAAACCAATAAATATTGGTCCTTGGTGCGTTAATTAGTTGTAGGGCAGGTAAAACATGAAAAGAACACCACTCGTTACAACGATTCCAAGTGCCTTGTTTGTTACCGATAATTCAGAGACTTCAGGAAGCCTCGTTCTTTCCTTTGGTGGAAACGCCATCACGAAAGGGTCAATCGCCTACTAGGAGAAAGGAGAGCCTCAGATGAAGAAACGTTCATTCATTCTTCCGCTTGCGCTCTCGCTTTTCCTTTTGCCTTCGTGCCAAGTCGAGCCGACCTCAAGCGTAGAA
Organism: Bacilli bacterium; assembly: GCA_017618495.1. GTDB lineage: Bacteria > Bacillota_I > Bacilli_A > RFN20 > CAG-826 > UBA4951. The sequence continues at coordinate 1,321 of JAFZUD010000106.1, forward strand.
GCCTCGCCATCGATTCCAACCGTCGAAGATAGCGCGATGTCGATCAATGAAAGCGACTTCAACATCGATTCTGCGGCCAATAGCGCAATCGTAGGCCAACAAAACCTTTCCTCTAGCACGATTCGCATCGACCTCAAAGACGGCGCCTCAACAACGACCGACCCATCAAGAGTCGAAATCGATAACGTCAATGACGTCATCACCATCAACTCAGTTGGTGATTTTGTCATGAGCGGCAACCTTTCCGATGGCGTCATCCTCAACAAAGCCGACGCTCTTGAAAATAACGATACCGTCAGGATCTTCATGAATGGCGTCTATATCGGATGCAGTGGGGCTTACTCCTTCAGCTTAGATGAAGAGACAATCGTCCCTGGCCCAATCTATTCAAGCGGAAGCTCGAATCTCCTTTTGAGCCTCCCTGCCGATACCGCCTCCATCGTCGTTGATAATCGCGACGGCCATATCGTTGATGAGCAAAACGATGCCTCTATATACGCTTATTCGAAAATCAAAATCCGTGGCGAAGGTTCCTTAAGGGTCAACGCTTTCTGCAATAACGGCATTGAGTCGAGAAAGGGAATCGATGCCTATGGCATCACCTTGGCTATCCTTTCCCCAGGAAGTTGTCTCAAAGCCAAGAACTCCATCGTCTTAGGCGGAGCTGAGGAAGGCGGTTCTTTCGCCTTCATCTCAACCGGCGAAAAAGGCCATGGCGTTGAAGTCACAGACCTTGACACGAATGTCAAAATCCCAGTATTTGGGAACACCGAAGAGAATGACGATATCGCCGGCATTGAGCTTAAAGACGCCCAGTATTTCATGAACGTCCCTGGCGCTGCGCTTAGCAGTGCGGGATACCTCTACATGGAAGGCGGAAA
>JAFZUD010000107.1 GCA_017618495.1 Bacilli bacterium
CGATGAAATGAATTCATACGCATCATAGAATTGGCCAGCGCTGAAAATGGATTGTTTTGGCAAATCCGCTTTATTGATTAGTTTGAGGATTTCGTCAAATCTCTTGTCGGTCTTGATTTCAAATTCTATTTGCCTATTCTGAAGCCTTGCTAAGGCAAGCAGAACATCACCGTTCTCCAAAATGAATTTTCGCATTTGGATGAACTTTCTAGCTATCTCGACGCTCATCTTGTCAGCTATGCCGCTTTTTAAAACTCCTGCCAAGGCAATAATGCCTTCCTCGGTGTAAACGTATGGATTATATCTTCTTTTAGAAGATAACAGATTTGCGGTTCCAAAATGGCACCGCAAATCACGTGTTTCTTTATCAAAAAGTTGAAAGCAAAAATCTTCAGGGAATCTTTCTTTGTTCCTTCTCATTTGTTTATTTAAAACCTTTGTTTCCACGCCGAAAAAGAAGGCGATATCATTATCCAACATAACTTGATAGCCACGGATGTTGTAAATACAATCTTCGATCCTTTTGTTATTTAAGGTTGTTAAAGAAAAATGCTCGTTGTCACTCATAAAAATCTATCTCCTTTTCCTAGCCTTATTCTAACATGGCTGGTAGCAACCGGAGACGGCAGTTTTAGGTAAGAAAAAGTGTCGAATTCCTTCGACACATTCTTAAGTTTCTGGCGGAGGCGAAGAGATTCGAACTCTTGCTGGAGTTGCCCCCACTATCGGTTTTCAAGACCGACCCCTTCAACCGCTTGGGTACGCCTCCGCATTGTTGGTGGTCCATGGTGGGTTTGAACCACCGACCTAACGATTATAAGTCGTTCGCTCTAACCACTGCGCTAATGGACCAATATCCTCTATTACTAGAGCGTGCCTAATTATATTAAATCGACACTCTTTTAACAATAAAAAAGAAGCCCCCTTCTATGGAAGCTTCCTCTTTTTCTTTGTGTGTTATTCCTTGAGAAGGGCCTCAAGCTCATCGACGAGGTCTCTTAGTCTAGCTGGGACGGCGTAGAAGGTCTCTCTCCTCGTGAAATCAACGCCTGCGGCCTTGACCTCTTCAAGAGGATAGGCGCTTCCACCGGTCTTAAGCATATCGATGTATCTATCGAAGGCGCCTTCCTCTCCCCTCTTGATCTTGTCATAGATAAGAAGAGAGGCGGTGAAGCTGGTCGCATACTGATATACGTAGAATGGGGAATTGAAGAGATGAGGGATGTAAGCCCAGACAAGAGGCTTCACCTTCTCCTCTTCGATATCGATGCCATAGTATTGCTTGTAGAGCCTCGTCATCGTATCGCTTAACACCTTGTAATCGAGAGGCTCATTGTTCTCGACCATCGTGGCGATCTCGTATTCGTAATGGGCGAATAGGCTCTGACGGTAGAAGGTTGAGAGGATCTCATCGATCGATTTCTGAAGGAGGGCGATTTTATCGTTCTTTCCGAGGGTTGGGCTCTTTAAGAAATAATCGAGGAGGTTATGCTCATTGAAGGTTGAGGCGATCTCAGCGACGAAGATGGTGTAGTCTTGCTTGCCTAAAGGCTGGGCTTCTTCGCTATAGAGGGTATGAACGCTGTGGCCTGATTCATGGGCAAGGGTGAAGACATCGTCTAACCTGCCATCGAAGTTAAGAAGGATGAATGGGTGGATGTTGCTTCCTCCTGTGGAATAGGCGCCACCTCTCTTGGCTGGTTTGATATTGACGTCGACATATCCTTCTTTGGTGGCCTCATGGGCTTTCTTCTGATAATCCTCTGGATACCACTTGATGGATTCGTAGAAGATATCCCTGGCTTCTTCGTAGGTGTAATGCTTGTCGCTTCTAGCAAGTTCGAGGAACCTGTCGTAGGTGCGGTATTTCTCTAAACCAAGGTATTTCTGCTTAAGGGCGAAATATCTCTTCACATCCTCGTTATGGGTTGAGGCAACCTCAATGAGGTTGTGGAAGACGGAAAGAGGAATGTTGTTGGAGTATAAATGTGAGGCAAGGATGGAATCATATCCTCTTGCTTTCACCTCGGCGTATTCGCCCTGGAGGAGCTGGTTATATATCTCAGCGTAGGTGTTCTTATGCTCATCGAAGTTCTTATAGAGGGCATTGAAGATTCTTTCTCTTTCGGCCGCACTATGGGAAGAGGCCATAAGACCAGTCCAGTTAGAGGTATTGACCTCCACTTCCTCTCCGTTATCGAGAGTGACCTTGCAGTTGATTCTGTCCGCGGTGCTTAAGGTTGAGTAAAGGCTTCTAGGACCTCTTAAGAGAGGGTTGTAGTTAGAAAGGATTTCCTCGGTCTTTCCATCAAGGACGTATTTCTGGTTATGGAAGAGCTTCACATAGGCGAAATCGAGTCCTTGGTATTCTTTGTGGTTCCTAAAGAATTCCGCGACCTTGGCTGGTCCTAAGGCTAAGATCTCAGGCTCAGCGAAGGAGGTGCCTTCCCCTAGCTTCTGGAAAAGGATCATCACCCTTCCTAAGCGTTTGTTTGCTTCAAGGTCCCTTTTGTCTAAGTCGCTAGCGCAAGCCGCATACATATAGACAGGCTGAAGGAGCCTTTCGAGTTCTAAAGAGCCTTTGCAGTATTCGCAAAGTCCTTCTTCGGTATTAAGTCTTCCTTTGGTTTTCGCCATTGAAGGGATGATTTCCTCTTCGATGGTCTTCAAATCCTTTTCGAAATCCTCTTCGGTTTTGTAGATGTTCGTAAGATCCCAATCGTAGTTCATTTCTTTTCCTCCGACACAGCTCAAAGTATAGTTGAAAAGATATTTCTTTTCATCAAAAACGAATATGAGACCTTTAGTGGGTCAGTTAAGGATACGTAATGAATTCTCGGCTCACTGCGCCGAGTTTTTGGAAACGGTACGCAGCACGTAACAAATCTTATATCTTTAGAAAACATCGGGTTTTTCGTAATTGGCCACGCAGTGCGTGGCTTTTTTAAGACGCTTAACGCAATCATCAAATCGATGAGCTTATAACCAATCCTTTCGACAGAGACGCACATGCAATTCGGATACTCGTCCATAAGGGTTTTGTTCACATGGACATGACCGAAAAAAGTATATGTGGTTAGATAGAATCACCATTTCCCAATTGTTGACACAGTGAGGCAACTTTCCAGAAAAAACAGAAAATGACCTCTATATGTAATTTGGGGAAAGAAAAAAAGGATGCGGCACCCCTATTCATCATAAAGACGGAACGTTATAAGTTTCTGGAACTTAACATGCTATTGTGTATTGTGTTGTAAGTTGTTTGTAATTACAATGTTGTTGAAGAAGGCGCAACAATGGAACTCATTCAAGTCAGAGTAGATTCTGAGACAAAAGCCGCTGCCGCATCTCTTTTTGAGGCTTTGGGCATGGATATCTCCACCGCGATTAGATCTTTCCTTAAGAAAGCGATCGCCGAAGGTGGGATGCCTTTCGATATGAAACTAGACGAATCAACTTTGAAAGCCATTGCCGCAGTCAGATCGATGAGAGAGACTTCGGAAGCAAATGGCAATTCAAAGATGACTCTCGACGAAATCAACGAAGAAATCAAAGAAGTCAGAAAGGCGAGAAAGAAATAATCTCGTTCAAAATTAAAAGCGGAGATTGTTGACTCCGCTTTTTTGATGGTGTTTTTTGGAGGTTACCGTTGCTTTGGCTCTCCGTATTCGCGGATCATTGAAGGAACGGAAACAACCCATTGTTTGCCATATTTGCAGACATCCACTCCATTCTTGAGTTTGCCATAGGAGATAGCTTTC
>JAFZUD010000108.1 GCA_017618495.1 Bacilli bacterium
CATAAGGAACATGTGGAGCGATGTCGTCAAATCCATCATGGTCATCGTCGGCATCCTTGGATGCACGGCCCTTCTTGTCTGTGGCTTTGGCGTTGAGGATACGGTTAACTATGGCCTTTACCATGACTTGGATTTAGGCAACAGCCAAGACATATCCTTGACCTTCTCCTCATTAAAAACAGAAGGGGAAATCAAAAACGAAATCCTCGCGGTCGAAGGAGTTGAGTCCTTTGAGATGTATACGAGATCGACCTCAACGATTGGTTACGAAGAAGGTCATTCAACCGACTCTTTCATCTACATTTTGGGCAAAAACAACGGCAAAACCCACATGAAATACGTTCCGGACATGCCTTCGGAACAGGTTGCCATATCCACAAAAATCTCTGAGGAAACCGGTGCGAAAGCAGGGGATACGATCACTTTCACCTATTCAAATAGGACCTACACCGGTGTTGTTTATGAAGTTTATGAGGCCTTTGTCTATAACGGCGTCATCGTCTATGGCGATTCCCCAGTCCTTGGCGATTGGGGTGGCGCCTATTTAGGCGCGAACGTCGATATCCTAGAAGGCTATAGTCCAGCTGATGTTAAGGAAAAGCTCATTTCCCTTCCTTACGTCATGCAAGCGCAGACCCAGGATGACTGGGCAGAATCAATCAACGACGTCATGGGAGGCATCCTTATCATGACTAACGCGGTTAAGGTGTTTGCCATCCTTCTTGCCATAACGGTCCTCTTCAATCTTGCTCTCATGAACTTCAAAGATAGGACGAGGGATATCGCTACCCTCAAAGTCCTTGGCTTTGGCAGGGCGGAGATCGCTTTCTCCCTTCTCTTTGAGATGATGACTCTCGTCGCTATAGGCGTCGCGGCAGGACTCTTCTTAGGAATCCCGGTCCACTTCGGAGTCATGGCCCTCAACAAAGTTGACCTCGTCTATTACATCTACCACATCAACCCTCTCTCGTTTGTTCTCTCGTTCGTCCTCACCTTCGTGGTCGCTCTCCTTGTGAATGGCTTCTATTCATTCAGAAGCGAAAGCGTGAAGATGGTCGAATCACTTAAGAGCGTAGAATAAAAAAGCCCCGCCGAAGCGAGGCTTTTCTTTTTGTGTTTTAGATCCTTCCGCCGTGGAGTTTTTCGTATAGTTCGGTACGGACTTTATAGACCCTTTCGCTAAGATCCACATAGTGGACATGAGGCAATTCAGGTCTAAGCTCTGACTTCCAGACCTTATTCTCAAGCTGGTCTTTGATGTAGGCTTTCTTCTCGCTGATCGATGGGAGAGGGCCTGCTAACTTGCCACCGATGATGAATGGGACAAGGAGCTTTTCGACTTTAAGAGGGGTGATGACCCTCTGTCTCTTGAAGGAGGTTGGGTCGAAATCGTAAACGACGACAGGTTTGCCTTCTTCAACGATTTCATCGTCGAAGGTGATGAGGTCGCATTGCCCTTGGCCATTCTCATCAAAAATGCGGTAGGCCATGAGCTTTCCAGGGATGATGGCTTTGACTGAGGAGTCAGAGCATTTCATCTTTGGAGTGTATGAGCCATCGGCATTCTTGACGGCGACAAGTTTATAAACACCACCAAGGACAGGGTCTGTAGCAGAGGTGATGAGGTTCTCGCCAACGCCATAGGCGTCGAACTTGGCCTCTTCATAAACCTCCATGTTCATGATCTTTCTCTCATCGAGAGAATTGGAGGCGATGAGTTTAACGTAGCTCTTTCCAGCGGCATCGAGGGCTTTTCTGAGCCTCTTGTAGCTTCTTGCGAGGTCGCCAGAATCGACACGGGCGGATTTGACCCTCTTATTTGGGTCGTTTGGATACTTCTTGATGAGTTCGTCATCGAGTTTGATGAGGTTTGGTAGACCTGAATCGAAGACGCTATAGGTATCAAGGAGCAAGGAGACGTTATTTGGGTAGGTCTCAGCATAGGCACGGAAGGCGCTAAGCTCATCAGGGAAGAATTCGATGAAGGAGTGGGCGATCGTTCCGACGGCCTTGACCTCTGGTCCGTATTTCATTTCGGCTAAGCAGTTAGCGGTGCCGATGCATCCGCCAAGAACCGCGGCGTATGCGCCATCGTTTCCTGCGCTTTCGCCTTGGGCGCGTCTGGTGCCGAATTCCATGACCGACCTCTCTTTTCCAGAGGAAAGACCGGAGATTCTCGTCGCTTTTGTGGCGATAAGAGAGTGGAAGTTCATGGTCTGAAGGAGATAGGTCTCGATAAGGATCGCGCCGATCATGTCGCATTCGATTCTGACCATTGGGACCTGAGGATAGGCGACGCATCCCTCTTTGAGCGCGTACATATCGCCTTTCCATCTGTAGGTGCGAAGGCACTCAAGGAATTCCTCTGACATGCCTTTGCCACGGAGATAGATAAGGTCTTCTTCGTTGAAGTGGTAGTTGAGAAGGAATTTGGTAAGCTTGGCCTGTCCGCAAGAGATCGCATAACCAAGGTTATCTGGGTTCTCGCGGAAGAACATATCGAAGACCATCACGGAGTCTTTGTATCCGTGAAGGAAAAGGGAATTCGCCATCGCGAACTCATAGAAATCGACGACCATCGCTGGGTTGTCGTAATCTTCGTTTGGGATATAAGGGGTGACTTCAATGGCCATTTCTACTTCCTCCTTTTGTAGCTTTTCTTAACGGCTTTGGTTGCTTTCTTGATGACTTTCTTCCTGCTCTTTTTGCTCATCATCACAAGGGCGAGGATGAGAATCGAAAGGACGATGACAACAATGGCGACGATGATGATGGCAAAGACGGTCTCTGCCGCATCGCCAAAGACGCCTCTAAGCGCTTCGATGAATGGGTTTTTCGGTTCTTCAGGTTCTTCAGGTTCTGTAGGCTCTGGTTCCGGGCGGCCTTTTCTGGCGATGATTTCGATGGTGGCGCTTACTTCTTTGCCGTCTTTGTGCCCTTTGAAGATGATGGTTGCGGTACCGATTTCAGGGTGTTCAATCTTCTTGACCGTGAAAGCTGTCTCTTTGAGGCCGTCAGGACGAGTGGTAGTTTCGCCTTTCGTGACCTCGACGATCTTCGCTCCCGTCACTTCGAAGGTCAATTCATCGTCGATGTC
>JAFZUD010000109.1 GCA_017618495.1 Bacilli bacterium
AAGCCTACTAACTACAGCCTTTTGACTTATCGAAAATCAATCAATGATCTTCCTTCTTATAGCAGGCTTATTGCCGTTCACCAAGAGAAGCACTCTAGCGAAGTGAACCATTATTTGGCCTTCTACCAAGCGCTTGAAAAAATCAAAAGCGGGCATGGAAAAGAAAACGGCAACCTCAAGAAAGCTTTCAAACAGCACGACGATAGTCTCATGAAAGCGGATCTCCCTATCGACACGCCTCTTCAAGACATCCTTGTCTCGATTGGCAATGGCACCTTGGCGCAGTCCGCGGTGAAACCAAAAGAACCAAAGGCCGCTAAAGCCCAGAAGTTCCACTCTTCTTATCTGCTTGCAGGGGAGAAAGCGTCGATCATCTTCACGGTCTTGTCGCTTCTTGTTGCCACAGCCTCAGCCATCGTGTTTAAGCCTGAATTGGCGTTCGTTGTAATTTTCGTTTTAGCGATCGTTGCCGCAATAATGTCGAGATGTGGTGACGGCCATATGTGTTTGAACGAAAAAAACCCATACAAAGGGTTGCTGATAGCGTCTGGAGTATTCTCCGTGGCTCTCTTCTATTCTGTTTTCTACCTTTCGTTCTTAGCCTCCGGATCAATGGCAGCCTTTGATATGGTTGACTTAGAGGACGAATCGATTTTGACTCCGATTGTCGGAGGACTGGTTTTTGGCGGTGTTTTCGCCGTCATCAACTGCATAGTTACACTTGTGAGAAAATGCAAGCGAAGCTCATTAGATGTCGATAATTCCAACGCCTTCGTCTATTATTCGCTAACCATGATGGCGATTCTGGCCGCTGCGGTAGCCGGCTTCAATCTAAGCATCACTTTAGTCGGGTTCTCGACCATATTCGGCATACCGGTTGATATCACTAGCGGCATTTGGCCAGTCTTTATCAATGCGACGCCATACGTTTTGCCGGTAGTGACCGCTATCGTTTTGAGATTAATCAGGGGAGAAGGATATTAGGAGGCAGGATTATGAAGAAGAAATCTTTAGCGTTTTTTGCGCTTAATGTCATTGCCTTATCGGCATGTTCTTATAACCCTTTCAATGATTTCTTAGGCATAGGAGTCGATATCGTCATTCCAACCAGCGATAGACTTAACGCTTTCCAAAACTACAATTATTTATTTTGGGATAAAAACGAGGAATGCGAAGGCTATGATGTTTACCTATACGAGGATGTTTTGCCATCTTCATCCTCCTCGTCGTCTTCAAAAGCTAATTCTTCCTTAAAGTCTAGCCGCTCTTCCAAATCGAGTCTCTCATCCAGCAAAGCAAACAATGATCCTGTTGCGAACACCAGTTCATGCAATTACCCGGTCCAAGATGCGTGGGTGGGCAAACAAATCAAAGTAGTGGGTTATAAATACGAAGCTTCTTCAGAAGGCGTCTACTCAGAAAAGAAAACTGTTGCGGAGTCGGAGAAGATTATAATTACTGACAATGTCGCCCCGCTAACTGATCCAGATTACTTGTTCTATGATGATGATACTTTGCGTTACCTTTTTAGAAATAGGGATTACGGTACGATCACGATTCCTGAGACTGCAACGCATGTCGTCATCGAAAATGTCTCTCGCAACTACTATCCAACCTTCGAGTTCTCGCCTAGAGAAGACAACAGTGTGGTTTGGATTGAGCTTATTAATTCCACTCTCGTTGGCAAGACAAGTTACTCTAATCCAACGCGTTTCCGTTATTTAGGGACCAACAAAAACGTAAGTTTCTATTTTCATGTTCTCGGTCAT
>JAFZUD010000110.1 GCA_017618495.1 Bacilli bacterium
AAAGCAAGCGACTCCAGCAGAGCCTAGTGCAAAAATAAAAAAGAGGCCGGTTTTGCCGGCCTTTTTCATTTGTTTGGTGCCGACTACAGGAATTGAACCCGTAACCTACTGATTACGATTCAGTTGCTCTGCCAATTGAGCTAAGTCGGCACGTGAAGTAAATATAGCCCTTGGGCCTATTCTTAGCAACACATTAATCTCTGAGACGAAGGATTGTGAAATAGGCGCTTATGGCGATGAAGATGGTCGCGGTTGGCTCGATAAAGTATAAGACGTATTCCACGAGGGCGGTGGTTATCGTTACGCCTTGCTCTGCTGCCGACAAGAAATAGAAAGGAATGAGGGCACCATTGGCCAAAACGGCCATGATGGTGAAGACCAAACACCAATTACGGACCGTCTCATAGGTGGTCGATCTTCCAAGCATCTGGTAGCTACGGAATTTGATATAGGTCATCAGGCCGCTTACGAAAGCAAGGGCGGAGAAAGCAAGGAAGAGTATCGCCGAGATGATGTAGGCGGTATTCCCACTCAAAAACAACGGAACCGAATCGAAAACGTTCTGGATGAGGAAAAGTCCGAAATCAAAGAGGGTATAGAAGACGAATATCATAAACCCTCTATAGGCGATGGTCGTTCCTTTGATGTTGCCGCTTAGGAGGTAATAGTAGGCAATCAAAACGAAGACGTAGCTGATGATGGTGAGAATATCTGGCGATTCGATGCTTTGAACAAGATAAAGAACGAAAGCGGTGATTTGGCAAGCCACGCCAAGGAGAGCGAAAAGGATGGCGAAGAATTTCTTGTAGCCGTATTTGAATCTGTTTTTAAATGCGTAGAAGTTCATGTTATTGGTGCCTCTTCACTTCGAATCTGTATAGGGTGATTTCCTCATCATCCTCAATGCCTGCCTTTTTCTTAGCAACATCGATTTGCTGATCTGGCGTTTCGATTCCAGAAAGTCCAGGGAGGACGACTCCCTTTCTGTCGCCGTTCTCAACGATGATGCCGTATTTTGTGACATCAAGGTCCATGACACTCAGAATCGGGATTGGGTTCGTAAGGACATCGACGACGATCTTAAGATATGGGAATTCGTTTTTCTTGATTGGGCTGAAACGAGGGTCGCAGGTTGCTGCGCTTACGGCGTTATGGGCAATCTCTTGACCAAGGTTCTCTTTGAGTGGCTTCACTGAGCCAAGGCAGCCACGGAGTTCGCCATGCTCATAGATGGTGACGAAGACCCCTGCTTTCGTCTTGAGGAAGTTGTCTGGGAGGATTTCTTCCATAGGAGGAAGCTTCTTGGTTTTGATATATGTCTCTATGCACTGCCTCGCCCATTTGACATAGAGGTCGCTCTTTTCACTGTGCTCATTGATGGAGAACTCTTCCTTTGAGCAATAAAGCTCATAGAAGGCTCTCGAAGCATCAAAGCCTAAGGCTTCGACCTTGGCGACAAGATATCCTATGCCAAAAGGAGCCTCATGGGAAAGGATGGTGCTCTTGATTTCAAGGCGGTCAAGCATGCCTGCGAGGACAAGGATGGAGCGGTGTCCGCATTCCTTGGCTTTGGCGATGAGGGAGCGGTCCATCGAAAGGAGGAGGCCAAAGTTGCCAGTCTCGATGATTTTCTGCATCATCTCGTCATAACGAGGACCTTCGATGCGGAACCCATAAGGGCCATCCGCGCGTTGGCAGTGCGAGAGGTTTGCGCTAGCAATAACGACGATCTTCTTTTGACTGTTCGCAAAAACGTCTCCAAGCATCTGGCCATAACGGTAGTGCTCTAAAAGGGTGAATCCGCTTAGTCCAAGGCGAACGGCTTTGAAGTTGCGGTAGAAACGGTTGATGTAATATAGCGGAACTAGAGTTCCGTGATCAGACAAATTATCACTTCCGCTTGATGGGCCCGCTGCGATTTTTCTTTGGGTTGCGGCATCGGCGATTTCCTTGACGAGCTCGCGGTCATAGAAAATACGGAAGTTCAAGCCTGGAAGGCCATATGCCGAGAAGTTTCCAATGCCCACTTCGCCATCAGCGATTGGAAAGAAATCCCTATAAGCTTCCGAATGAGGCGAAATGAAAACGATGGTGTCAGGTTCGAGGGCGGCGATCTCTTTGGCAACGGAGATCAAAGACGCGACTGTTTTCTCAGCAGCCTTCTCTTTTCCGCGTCCCACTTCTGGCACGCAAAAGGGTGGATGAGGCAAAATGTAGGAACCTATAATCGGCATACTGCCAATTATATAGCAAAGAGAAACCTTTTGTTTGCGAGTTTGGCCTTGAGGTTCTCGTTTTTGAACAATTCCAACATTTTATAGCATTTTCATTTTTCAATATTCGTCACATATAGCGGTCACTTTGACAAAGTTTTTGTACTCTGTGTATACATAAGTATTGAAAATAGCGAAAACATTGTTTTAATAAAAATCGACAGGAGATCGCCATGAAGAAAAAGGAAACCAAAAAAGGGAAGAAAACCCGTTTGCAGAAGAACTTCCAGCAAACCGTTTTGAAGTTCTACCGCAAAAAGAACGTCGACGAGATTACGATCAACGAGGTTTGCAAGAAGCTTGGAGTCCCTCGTTCATCCTTCTACTACCACTACAAAACGATCCGCGATGTCATCGCTGAGATTCAAAGCGACTTCCTTAAGAGCAACAGGAACGCTTTGGCGGCCATCAAATTGACCGGAGACGAGAAAACCGACTTCGTCAATTGCTTCGACGTCATAATGACGATAACCAAAAACAACGAGAGCCTCGTCAGAGCCTTTGCTAACGAAAGGTACGATTCCGAATTCTTGCGCGAATGGGCCAAAACCATCTCCGAAGGATTCTCCAAAGAAGCGGGACATCGTGAACGTGTCATCGCCTTCCTTACCATCTTCGGCATCGGCGATTATCTCAATAGAGGCGTCTCACTCAATTCCTTCGATCCTGAAGCGGCCTATAAAGCGGCTTCCGGCATCTACGACATCAAAGCCGAATTCTATTCAGCGCTAACCAAACAATAGACAACGATTATTTGTGCTATGATTAAAGGTGAAACCAAAGGTTTTGCCTTTTTTTGATTTATGAACAGATACAAAGATCACATGATTCGCGGCCAAGACAAAGATGGCCAAGTGAGGTTCTTCGCTATCACAACCAAGAGCCTTGTTGAGAAGAAAAGAAAAGCTCAGAATTACTCCCCTATCGCAACTGCTGCTATCGGCAGGCTTATGAGCGCTGCCCTCATGATGGGCTCAATGCTCAAAAACGAAGACGAGAGGGTTTCCATCCAAATCAAGGGCGAAGGCCCTATGGGCGGGCTTGTCGCTTCCTCTAACTGCAAAGGCACTGTCAAAGGCTATGTTGAGGACCCAACCGTCGTCCTTCCTCCAAACGAATATGGTCATTTGGCTGTCGGCGATGCCATCACCCCAGGGAAGATGACTGTTATCCATTACTCTGATTTAGGTGAACCGCATGTGACCACTTTGGATTTGGTGAGCGGCGAGATCGGAGACGACCTCTCCTACTACTTTGGCCAAAGCGAACAAACCCCATCGATCGTCGGTGTCGGAGTTTCCTTTAGGAAAGATGTCCATGTCAAGGTGGCTGGCGGCTTCATCGTCCAACTTCTTCCTGGCGCCAAAGAGGAAGTCATTTCCCGCTTAGAGCAAAATGTCATCGCCATGAAGTCCGTAAGCGAGATTCTCAAGGCCAACGACAATGATCCAGAAGCCTTAATCAAGATGGCCCTCAAGGGTTTTGATTATGAAGTTGACGGAACCTTAGACGTCAAATTCCACTGCGGCTGTTCCAAAAAGAAGAGCCGCAAGATACTTTCTTCATTAACCCTCCATGATCTCGAAGCCATCAAAAAAGAAGGCAAGGGAACATCAGTTTCATGTGGGTTTTGCGGGAGAAATTACGATTTTTCACCTGAAGAAGTCGCTCAGATTGCCGAAGAGAAGCTTAACAAGCTCATGAAATAAAAACTTCCTATCTTAAGAAAAGTAATTAATACTTGTGCTATGAACATCCCATATGAATGGTTAGACGCCTCAAGTAAATCTCCTGGCTTAATGGAATTCAGACCATCCTCCGAAAGAGGGCTTCGTTTTTCCATGAACCCAAAACGCATGGCCTCGATGATCGCCCATAGCAACACGAGAAGCCAAACCGACCTTACCGTCCAGCCTGCGAAAGACGGACTCAACATCGTTTTCGGTGAAGGCGGAGACATGATTCTCCTCTCAATCAGCAACACCGACATGTCGATTAACTTCTTCCATAATGGCAAATTCACTGGAAGATCCGTTGTTTTCCCAAATGGCAAAAGAGCCTACTGCATGGATGGGAACGCCAAAGTAAAGAGATGGAAGGAACCTGTCATCCTTTCCTATACAAGCCCTGTGATGAAGATGCACTTCTTCCCAAGAAGCTCGATCGAACTCATCAAAGAGACCCCTACCACCATCACATACCGTTCTTTGGAACCTGTCGACAAAGTCTATCTTGAGGCTTTCATGGGTGAGGCCGAAATGGCCATCCGCTTCAGAGACAAAACAGGCAAAGACGAATTCATCGTTAACGATGAAAGCAAAAACGGCAGAGAGTTTTTGACGATCAGAGACCTCTCCAATATGGATGCCGGTTATTTCGAATACCGACCAATCGAACACACCTTATCCTTCTTCGACAAGAAATCGGGATTCATCCTCGAAACGAGAGGGCACATGAAACTGACCCGCGTCGATATGACCACCAAGGCGGAGACCGTTACCGACCTTGGCAACCTCTTGGAGTTATAACCATGGAGTGGAAAGTCAAAAAAGTGATTCAAGAGACTTCCCACTCTTTTTTGAATTTCGTCACCGTCACTTATGACGTTACGAAGATCGATGGGACGCATTACGACTACGAATACTTCATGGCGACCCGCCATGACAAAGACCATATCCTTCCTTTGACCAAAGATTATTCAAGGCCGGATGGAGTTACCATTCCTCTCTACTACGTAGATGAGGAAGGAAAGGTTTCAATCCTTCTAACTTCCCAGTTTAGGCCTGCTGTTGGAAGAAGGGTCACATCCATTCCTGCTGGGCTTCTTGATGAAGATGACACCGACATCTTGGAAGCGGCGAAAAGAGAGGCTCTCGAAGAAGCGGGAGCGATCATCACCGATTTAGAGGTGTTGGCCCCTAACGGCACCACATCTTCTGGGCTTAGCGATGAGACCAATGCCGTCGTCCTAGGAAGAATCGTTTCCTTTAAAGAAAAGAACCTCGAGGCTTTTGAGGATATCGACTCGAGGCTCTATGGTCTTGATGAGGTTAAGGAGATGCTTAAGGACGATAAGTATTTCTTCGCCTTAAACGTCAGATTGATGCTTCTTTATCTCCTTGAGAGATTCAAATAATTACTTAATCTTCTCGAATTCTGGCTCTGGTTCCTCAACGGACAGGGCTTTTTCGATTACGACCTTGTTGAGGGGTCTGTCTTGGAATCCGGTTTTGACGGAAGCAATCTTATCGACGACATCCATGCCTTCGATGACATGGCCGAATGCGGCGTATTGGCCATCAAGGAAAAGATCGTCTTTGTCGCAGATGAAGAACTGGGAACCTGCGCTGTTAGGATTCATGGCGCGGGCCATTGAGATGACGCCTCTCTTATGGGAGAGCTCATTCTTCACGCCGTTGGAGCGGAATTCGCCTTTGATGGAATATCCTGGGCCACCGGTGCCATTGCCTAGTGGGCACCCACCCTGAATCATGAAACCTTTGATGATGCGATGGAAGGTAAGGCCATCGTAGTAACCTTTGTTGACCAAAGAAACGAAGTTTGCGGAACTGATTGGGGCGTTCTTGTAATCGAGCTCGATCTTGATTTCGCCCATATTCGCGATTTTGAGAATAACCATATTAATCTCCTTCTTGGGTTCATTAATTATACTTCGAGAGTTGCCAAATGGATTTATTTCTTTTAATGTTTTCAGTATGAAAAAACCTTTAGACGATCTTACCAAAGCAAAACTCATTTATAGCGGAGAGCTTGTCCTCTTCGCGATTGTCGCCGCCGTCATCGCAACCCTCACCCTCACCGGTGTCATCGGCATGAGCGACACCAAAGTGACCTGGTTCACCTGGATTACCCTTATCGGCGGAACCATTCTCATCGGAAACACCATCTGGTTCTTCGCTTCCAAAAAGAAAAGGGCGAAAGGCTCGATGCTCGACACGCTCCTTCTCATCCCTGTCCCATGCGCGATGATCCCAATCGACATCATCCACCTCGTTAACGGGGCGATTCCGAATGAGGATTACAAATTCATCATCTCCGCTGCTCTCTTCTATGTGACCGCGATATATGTCGTTGAAGCCATCTACCACTGGTTCAACCCTCTCCCGATTCTAGTCGAAGCCGCCAAGGAAGAAGATGAGAAAAAAGAAGAAAACCCTGACAAATCCCATTCGGATCCTGACTTCGAATAAAGAAAAAAGACCGGCAAATCACCGGTCTTTCTTTTTTTAGCTTAGATTAATAGTTCTTGGCTTCGAGTTCGAAGTAGGACTGTGGATGCATGCAGACTGGGCAGATTTTTGGAGCCATCTTTCCGATGACGATGTGTCCGCAGTTGCGGCATTTCCAAACGGCGACGTCCTTAGCGACATAGACGACTCCGCCTTCGACGTTCTCAAGGAGCTTCCTGTATCTCGCTTCGTGGTGCTTTTCGATAGCGCCGACCATTCTGAATTTGGCAGCGATCTCTTTGAAGCCTTCTTCATCGGCAATCTTGGCGAAGGACTCATACATATCGGTCCATTCGTAGTTCTCGCCATCAGCGGCTGCTTTTAAGTTAGAGGCGGTGTCTTTGATTTCTCCGCCTTCAAGATATTTGAACCAGAGTTTGGCGTGCTCTTTCTCATTTTCGGCTGTCTCAAGGAAGATAGCGGCGATCTGCTCATATCCTTCCTTCTTGGCTTTTGATGCGAAGTAGGTGTACTTGTTGCGGGCTTGTGATTCGCCAGCAAAAGCTTCCATCAAACATTTTTCGGTCTTTGATCCTTTTAATTCCATGATTATGTGGCTCCTTATGAAACCATTATATCCATAAAAAGAAAAAGCGTTAATCAAACGCTTAGTTTTCTTCTGTCGGAAGGACTTTAGGCATGGCCTTCTTCCACCGCGTCAGCTCTATGAGGCCGAAGGCAGATAGGAATAGAGGCATCGAGAAACAGACGAGCTCAATCAAGTCATCTAAGGTCAAAGCACCAAGATCCTTGTAGATGAAGAAAATGGAATCGCAAAGGATTGAGACAACGGCGATGAAGATGATTCCGATGAGAGTTACCTGGCCCCATAATATCGGCTTCTTCGCGGATATCGCAGCGAAATATAAGGCACCGGGGATTATTTCTAGAGCGATAAGCCCTGCCACCTCAAAGAAGATTTCATTGAAGAGAGGATTATCAAAGAGTTCCTGTGGGACGATGAGCATCGCGCAGATGGCTTGGATAAGAACGCCAACCCAAGCAATGAGGAAGGCTAAGGAGAAGTATTTCCTTTCTCTTACCTCTTCGTGGTTCTTCCAGATGAGCATGATGAAGACGATGAGACCAATGGAAGCTAGTATCTCGATTCCTCTAAAGACATATAGGTGAACAGGACCATTCTCCATCGCCAGTCTGGCTATGACGAAAACGGAGAGGATGATGTTTATGATGTCGTATATCTCAAAACCCCAAGTCCGGAATTGGAATGGTAATTCTCTATTCTCTTTCATCGGGACTGATTATAGACGATTTCCCGTGCAAATTCCCCTTCTATTTGGTTTTTCTGCTTCTGATTATGAAGAAAGGGATATCGATGATGAACATCAATAACAAAGCAATAAGAGCAAGAGGAAGAATGTCTTCCACTGCCCCAGAAGATTGGGCGTTGGAGATGAGGCCGCCAACAGATGGTTTGGAGGCTGAGGTGGCGCTAAGGACTTCGC
>JAFZUD010000011.1 GCA_017618495.1 Bacilli bacterium
AACTGTTGACTTCGATACCCTTGAAGACAACACCGTCACCATCCGCGACCGCGATACCATGCAGCAAATCCGCATGCCAATCGACGAGCTCGTCAAACATTTCGAAGACAAATTCGTATTCTAAGTTCGCTTAAAGGAGGCAATTGATGGCCTATTCACCTGAACTCATCGACGCATTATTGGCCCAAACCGATATCGTCGATGTCATCAAGGCTTACATCCCGGTTACCAAAAAGGGTCGCAACTACATGGCCCTTTGTCCTTTTCATGATGACAAGCACCCAAGTTTGTCCATCTCCCCAGAGAGACAGATCTTCAAATGCTTCGTCTGTGGAACGGCTGGAAACGCCATCACATTCGTCTCCAAATACGAGAAGATCTCTTATGGTGAAGCTGTCCGTAAGGTGGCCGATATCGTTGGCTTCCATGACGACAGACTCGAAAAAGAGGCGTTTGTCCCCAAGAAAGACCTAACTCTTGAACCTTTATATAACTGCATCAATGACTTGCAGAAGTTCTATGAGTACGACCTCAGCATCCCTGAAGGCAAGATAGCGAAAGATTACCTTGCCGAAAGGAACATCGACGAGGCTCAGGTAAAGAAATACAAAATCGGTTATTCCTTAGCCGATGGCCGAAAGACCATCGAGTTCTTGCTCGCCCATAACCATTCCCTCAAGTCCATTGAGGACATCGGCATTGCCTTAGCGAGCAATAATGCCAAAGACGCTAACGCCGGAAGACTTATCTTCCCGTTATGCGATCCAAATGGCCAGGTCGTCGGATTCAGCGCTCGTAAGCTTAAGAAAGAGCAGGATCCGAAGTACGTCAATTCTCCTGAGACCCCAATCTTCCATAAAGGAAAGATTCTCTATAACTACCATAACGTCAAAGGAATCGCCCGCCATGAAGGCTATGTCTACGTCCTTGAAGGATTCATGGATGTCATGGCTCTCGACAAAGCGGGAATTCCTAGCGCCGTCGCCCTTATGGGCACCGCCTTATCATCTGACCAAATCGCATTATTGAGGAAACTTAACTGCGAAATAAGGCTTTGCCTTGATGGTGATGCCGCCGGTCAAATCGGCATGATGAAGATCATCACTCAGCTTAATGCCGCCGGCTTGCAATACCGTTTGGTCAGCAATCCTAACGATCTACGTGACCCAGACGACATTCTCCAAGAAAGTGGTCCTGAGGCCTTAAAGGAAGCCATGTCCCATCTTGTCGATGCGATGGACTTCCAAATCAACTATTACCTCAACGTCAAGAAACTTGAGACGCCTGATGAACGTCGAAAAGTCATGCTTTACTTCATTAGGTTCCTCAGAAACGTCCCAGCTGGAATCGACCGTGATAACTACATTGCCAAACTCTCAAAAGCGACTGGCTATGAGATGGAGGCAATCAGGTTCCAAATCAACCGAAAGATCGTCAGCAAAGAGGACGAAGAGGAAGCGAGCATCGCCGTTGATGAACTCGACTTCTCAAGACTCCATCCTGAAAAACTCCTCCAAAAGAGGCTTCTCAGGGCGGAACGACAGGCTCTCTACTACATGCTTAACGAGATGAGCGCAGTCAAATACTTCGAAGATAAGATCGGCAATTTCTATACATCGGTCTACAACCAGATCGCCAACTACATCGTCGATTACCAAGAGTCGCGAAAGGAAAGCGTTACATTGCCATTGCTTATCAACGATATCTCGAACGCCAACGACGAAGACGCTGATACGCTTATCAGCCGTCTGACCGAAATATCATCTGAACGTTATTACCCGCCTTACACTGACCAAGGGATGCAAGAGGTAATCAGCGTCATCAAAGACGAGAAAGACAAGATATTCGATCGTGAGCAAACCACCAAAGCCATATCAAGGAAAGATGCCGACCCTCATCAGATCGGCGAAGCCCTCAAAGACTTTGCGGCTAGACAAAGAGAACGACTCAAGCGAAATAAAAAAGATTAAAGAAAGGAAGCAAAACCCCATGCCAAAGAAAGAAAAACAAGAACTTGCTGAAGAGAAGAAAACCAAGAAGGCTCCTGCTAAGAAAGCAGCCAAAAAGAAAGCCGAGGATGATGCTTTCGAATCTTTTGACGCCGGATTTAACGACGTCGATATCGATGATTCCGAGGATTCTGGCAATGATAAAACCTTAGAAGCCATTAAGAAACAATTCATGAAAAAGGCCAAGTCCAGCGGCTCGATCAACCAAGAAGAGCTCATGGATGTCGCCGCCAAACACGATATCAGCGAGAACGACTTAGAGGGCCTCATCGCTTTCTTCAGTGAGAACAATATCAAAGTCATCACCGATGAAGAGGAGGCCGAAGATGAAGACATCGATCCTTCGATGCTCGATCTTGAAAAAGCCAACCGCGAAGCCGAAGAAGAAATCGATGACGTCGATATCGATGAAACCGATCAGGAAATCGCTAACATCGATGACAGCACGATTGATGAGTTCGCTAGAGTTCAATCGGGCGACGTCAAAGTCAATGACTCCGTCAAAATGTACCTCAAGGAGATTGGCAAGGTCCGCTTGCTTACCGCCAAAGAGGAAACCGAACTCGCCGAAACCATCAAACGTGGCGAGGCTGCCAAAGAACAGTACGACAAGAGAATCGCCCACAAGGACGAGGAATTAGCCGCTCTTAAGGCCAAATGCGAAGCCGAAGGGCTCGATCTTAGCGTTGAAACAAGCAAGCTCGAGGCCGACTTAAGAGGCCTTTACTATGAAGGCGAGGAAGGCGTTAACGCTAAGAACCGCTTAATCACCGCGAACCTCCGTCTTGTCATTGCTATTGCAAAACACTACGTTGGCCGTGGCATGCACTTCCTTGATTTGATCCAGGAAGGCAACATGGGTCTTATCAAAGCCGTTGAGAAATTCGACTACACCAAAGGTTTCAAGTTCTCAACCTACGCGACTTGGTGGATCCGTCAGGCCATTACCCGTGCCATCGCTGACCAAGCCAGAACCATCCGTATCCCAGTTCATATGGTTGAAACCATCAACAAGATGACCAGGGTTCAGCGTCAGCTTGTCCAAGAACTTGGCAGAGACCCAACACCAGAGGAAATCAGCAAGAAGATGGAAGGCGCTCTCACCCCAGAAAGAATCCGTGAGATTCAGCGCATCGCTCTTGAACCAGTTTCCCTTGAAACTCCAATCGGTGAGGAAGATGATTCCCACCTTGGCGACTTTATCGAAGATAAAGAAGTCCAATCCCCAGAGGAATTCACCACAAAATCCCTCTTAAAGGATGAACTTTACGAAATCATGCACGATTTAACCGACCGCGAAGAAAGAGTCCTCAGACTCCGCTATGGCCTTGATGACAACCGTCCAAGGACCCTTGAGGAAGTCGGCAAAGAATTTGGCGTTACTCGTGAGCGTATCCGTCAGATTGAAGCCAAAGCTATCAGAAAGCTCCGCCATCCAACGAGAGCCAAGAGACTTGGCGACTATCAGGACGCTTATTACCCAGAGGGACCAGATACCCACTCCAAGGGCAATAAATAACCTTTATCGAACATAATACGATGAAAAAGCTTTCTAACAGGTTGCTCAAACTTGCGGAATATGTTGTTCCAGGTTCTTTCGTCGCAGATATCGGAAGCGACCACTGTCTGCTTCCGATTTTCTTATGCCAAAAAGGTTTAGTAACCGGAGCTTTTGCAGTCGATAACAAAAAAGGTCCTTATGGACGCATGGTTGAAGCAATTGAAGAAGCAGGGCTGGAAGATACGATCACTCATTCATTGAGCGATGGCATCGAAAAGCTTGATCCGCGTTGCGACACTGTCGTATTGGCTGGCATGGGCGGTCGACTAATTTCAGAAATTTTGACTAGTCATAAAGAAAGATTAGAGAATGTAAGGTATATACTCGTTGATGCCCATACAGATCTTGAATTCGTCTATGAGGCGCTAGCTTCACTAGACTTTGAGATCGAGATGAGTACATTCCTTATCGACAAAGGCAAGCCGTATGACATAATGCGGTGGAGGAAGGCTGAAACAAAGCCGTCTTACACAGCGTTAGAGAAGAAATATGGCTACTTTAACGTAAGGCATCCTAATGAAGCTTGGAAAGAGTATTATGCCAGACAAATAGAAGTCAGCGAGAACATCAAAAAGGCACTTCCTAAAGATTCGGATAAAATCAAGGAATTAGACGCTCAAATAAATGAGATAAAAAACATATTAAAAATAGGCGATTGATACTTCATTCGCCTTATTTATCTATTTCATTACAATTAACTTAATAGTGTAGTAGTTGTGAATAATGAAAAATCTTTCAAACTACTAATACACAACTAGGTTAAAACTAATCGCTTTCTAATCTTTTAATTAGTTATTCTTTAAATATTAAAGCTTTTCAAGATAGGCCTTAACTTCTTCAAATTCCCTTAATCCAGTAGATGCTCCGCTGATCAAAGCCGCGTGTTTGAACGGTTTAACTAACGCTTTCTTAAGGTCCTGGACATCAAGGCATCTTAGGATAACTGCCTTAGGATATTTAGATGTTGCGAGTTCAAGAAGCTTCATGGTGTTGTTGCTTGTCTTTGAACCCATAACAACATAGAGATCGATGTCTTCTGGCGCGGTGCAAATGGCGCTTTGTCTTCTATCGGTGGCGTCACAAACCCTAGCAGCAACATCAATTTCAGAGAAATGGTCTTTTAGTAAGGAAACAGAGTCTTTCATTTCCTCAGTCCCCATTGTTGTTTGTGAAACTAAAAGTGGATTTTTGGCGGTTACTTGACCAAAATCAAAAGGTTTTTTAGGTTCAAACAGGAAAATTTTCGATGGGTCGATCTTAAGCGTGCCTTCTGTTTCGGCGTGACCAGCTTGTCCAATGAAGATAACTTCGCCGCCTTCCGTAATTCTTTTCTTAATGAGAGTGGAATTGGCTTTCACGAAAGGACATGTTGCGTCATAACTAATCAACCCTTTGGCAGTGGCTTTCTCATCTAGATGAGGATCGTGTCCGTGAGCGGAAAACACGATGATATCGTTCTTTTTCAAGGTATCTATCCATTCAGAAAGACTCTTTTTCCGTTCATCCAAAATGATGAAGCCGTCTTTGACGAGGTCTCCGATCACCTTTTCGTTATGAACAAGGTTCCCAAGAATGTAGATTGGTTGATCCGGATGTTCTTTCTTGGCTTTGTAAGCGTGATCAAGAGCTTTTTGGACTCCTGCGCAGAAGCCGTGAGGATTTATGACTGTAACCTTCATGGCTTTAATTATCACTCGTTGATGATGCGAATAAAAGGAACTTCCTCTATAATAAACTCATTATGAGTTTCAAATCGTTTAACCTCTCCCAACAATTAACAAACGCCTTAGCCAAACTAGGCTATATAGATCCATCTCCAGTTCAGAAGGCCATTATTCCAAAGGCTCTCCGTGGAATCTCTTTGCTTGCTCAAAGCGAAACCGGCAGTGGAAAGACGCACGCTTTCCTTATCCCTCTCATCGAAAAGATCGATATGAACCTCAATAGGCCACAAGCCATCGTCATTTCTCCAACCAGAGAACTAGCTAGGCAGACCTATGAATTCGCTTTTGAGTTCACTCGTTTCTTCCCAAAATTCAAGGTCCGTCTCTATTCTTCCGAGAGCGATGTTAGCGACAACGTTGAAGGAAAAAGCGTCCCTCCTCAGCTAATCATTGGAACCCCGGGAAGACTTAAAGACCTTCTCGTCACAAAACACATCTTCTTCTTAGGCAACATCAAGCGCGTTGTTCTTGATGAAGCCGATATGCTTTTGGACATGGGATTCTTCGGCGATATCGAAGATATCTTTGCCAATTTAGAAGAGCCTCAGACGATGGTTTTCTCTGCGACATTGAAGCAGAACCTCAAAGACGAACTTCTCAAATTCGTGAGAAGCGACTTCCAATTTGAGAACGATAACGTTCAGACTGCATCGACTGTTAAGCACCATCTCATCGATATCAAACACATCGGTGAAAGTGCTGCTTTGCTTACTTTCTTAAAAATCAGAAAGCCATATTTGGCGATTATCTTCGCCTCAACCGTAGACAAGGTCAACCAAATCAACAAGTCTCTGAAAGAGAATGGCTTTGACACAATTTACTTCACCGGTTCCTTGGACGATCGTTCTAGGAAGAAAGCTCTCCGTCAGATCAAGAGCAACAAATACAGCATCATCGTCGCTAGCGACATCCTTTCACGTGGCTTAGATATTCCTGATGTCAGTGACGTCATCTCCGTCGACCTTCCAAACGATTTAGAGTTCTATCATCACCGCGCAGGACGTACGGGTAGATTCGGAAAAGCCGGTGATTCCTGGGTTTTCTTTAATGCTGACACCACAAGTGGACCAATTGCCCTCCAGAAAGAAGGTGTTAAGTTTGATTACTTCTCCTTGAAAGGAAATGAACTTAAGACCGAGACGCTCGGCCCAAGCGAAAAACGTAAGTTAACCAAGAAGAAAGAACTTCCTGAAGCCGAGATGAAAGACATTAAGATCGCTAAGGCTCTTTCAAGAACAAAAGGCGTTGAACCTGGCTATAAAAAGAAAAAGAAAGAGGCCATCGACAAGGTTAAGCGCAAATACCGTCGAATGGCCATTAGAAACAGCGTTCGTAAACAGCTAGATATTTCTTTTAGAAATAACGATGATGAGGATTAACGATTAATTTCCTCGATGAGGGCGTCATAAGCGTCCTCATCTTTTACTTCTCGGATAGTCTCGCCTTTACGGAAGATAACCCATTGGCCTCTTCCTCCAGCGATGCCAATATCAGCGTGCCTTGCTTCGCCCGGGCCATTAACGATGCAGCCCATGACAGCGACGGTCTTATAGATTCGATTCTCTTCGAGATATTTCATGACCTTTTTGGCGAGCGGAATGAGATCAACTGCGGTTCTACCACAGGTAGGGCAGCTAATAAAAGTTGGCCAATTCTTCTTTAAACCAAGGTCGTGGAGAAGGCGGGAGGCTGCTAAAACCTCTTCCTCAGGATCTTCGCTAAGGGAGATCCTGATTGTGTCGCCGATTCCGTCCAAAAGCAGTGGAGATAGACCGGCAGCGGAGCGAATTAAGGAAATATCTTTTGGACCCGCTTCGGTGATTCCTAAGTGTAGTGGATATGGGAAATGCTCTGAAGCAAGCTTATAGGCTTCGATGGTCTCTTGGACATCGCTTCCCTTAAGAGAGATGACGATATCTTTAAATCCGTATTTTTCAAGCATAGCGACGTGCTTTTTGGCACTCTCAAAGAGCCATTGTCCTTTGATTTTCTCTTTGCCGAAATAAATTGATTTATCAAGTGATCCGCCATTAACTCCAACGCGGATGGCGGCATGTTTCTCTTTGGCTTTGTTAACGACTTCCTGGACACGCTCTTCGCTTCCGATATTGCCTGGGTTGATTCTAATCGCGTCTACGCCGGCGTCTAAAGCCGCTAAAGCGAGGCGGTGATCGATATGAATGTCGGCAACCAAAGGAATGGAAACTTTCTTTTTGATCTCTTTAAAAGCTTCGGCATCCTCAAAATCAAGAACGGAGCAACGCATTAACTCCGCACCGAGTGCAGCGCATCTATTAATCTGGGCCGAGACTTCATCGACCTTTGACGTCTTTATCGAGCACATCGACTGAATAACGACGTGGTCGCTGCCGCCTATCGTTAATTCGCCGATTTGTATTTTTCTCGTCTCGTTCCTTTTCATATATGAAACATTTTAAACATTTTTGTGGTTTTATTGTAGATAAATTGGCTGGTCTATGCTATTCTTAGCACCGCACGAGAAAGTGAGGGGAACAATTTATGGCCATCAGCAAACGTGATCAAGTGATTCTTGCCTGCACCGAATGCGGCGAGCACAACTATATTACCGACCGCAATAAGAAGCTTCATCCTAACAAGATGGAAAAAATGAAGTTTTGCAGACGCTGCAATAAAATGACACTCCATAAGGAATGCAAATAAATAAGGCAATTGCCTTATTTTTTTTATGAAAATTGAGAGATTCAACATTGGGGACGATTATGTCTGCAACATGTATATCGTCGGCGAAGAAGGCGAGCCATGCATTGTTGTTGATCCAGGTGCTGACCCTAACAATTTCATTGAGAAATACGTTAGGAAACACCATAACGGAGAGATAGCCGGATTCCTTTTGACGCATGGTCACTATGACCACATCGAAGGCCTAAGGCTTTGCACCATGCAAGCACCTGTCTATGTCCATCTTCTTGAAGAAGAGTTTTTAGTTGAGCCAGCCTACAACCTTTCGCTCGATTTCCTCGATCACCTCTACATAAGAGGCCTTAAGACAAAGCTCTTTATCGATAAAGATGTCCTCAATATCGGCAATTACGAAATCAAGGTTATCCATACGCCATTCCACACGAGGGGAAGCTCTTGTTTCTATTTTGAGAAAGAACGTGTTCTTTTCTCAGGAGATACGCTCTTCCATCTAAGCATCGGAAGGACGGATCTCATCACCGGAAGCAACAAAACCGTCGAAAGCAGTTTGCAGAAACTTGTGGTTTTGCCTCCGGAGACAAAAGTCTATCCAGGACACGGTCCAGCAACCACGATTGGCGATGAATTACGTCTCAATCCATACCTAACAAGGTTAAAAAAGTAGATACTTTACAAATCTTGGTATAAAATACCATAGTCAAAATTAAGGAGATTTTAGAATGAACGTTACAGAATTACGCCCTGGCAACTATTTCGAAGATGAAAACACCCTTTATCAAGTTATCGACATCCTTCTCAACAAAACCGCTATGAGAAAGATGGTTGCTAAAGTCAAAGTTAGAAATGTCCGCACCGGTGCCATCACCGAACTCGCCCGTAACTCCGGTTACGACGTTACCCTTGTCAGCGTTGACAAGAAGCAGATGCAGTACCTCTACGATGGCGGAACTACTTTAGTCTTCATGGACCCAGATACCTACGAGCAGGTCGAACTTCCAAAGACCGGACTCGAGCGCGAGATGGGCTTCCTTGCTCCAAACGGCTTCGTTACCATCAACGCTTACGAAGAAGAAATCCTTGGCATTGAGCTTCCAGCCAAAGTCGCCCTTGAGGTCACCGATTGTGAGCCAGGCGTCAGAGGCGATACCGTCACCAACGGCGGATCCAAAGATGCCACCCTTGAAACCGGCCTTAAGATCAGAGTTCCTCTCTTCATCGAGAAGGGCGAAAAGGTCATGGTCGACACTGCCACTGGCAAATACGATAAGAGAGCCTAAAGATGCTACAACTCGATGTTTGGGTTTTCGTCCTTTCGTTGATTGGCGTCCTCATCGTCGGTGGTGTTGCAGGTTTCTTCCTTGCTCGTTACCTTATCAAAAAGAGCCTCGAGAAGAACCCTCCAGTCACTGAAAAACAGGTTCGTGCTATGTATGAACAAGGCGGCCGCAAACTCAGCGAAAAGCAAGTTCGTGCCATCATGCACTCAATCAACAAGAACAAATAATTTCTTAAAAAAAGAAGAGTCACAAATTTGTGGCTCTTTTTTTAACTTTTTCTGAAAAATCCATTTTTCTTCTCTATATAGAAAGTGGAGAGGGATTCGAGTCAGCTTTTCTCGGCCGAGTATCGTTGCCGTTTGGCGGCGACAAAGCGTCTCGATGAATATTCCCTGTAATAGCCAATCACTATCGCAGTACCCGCTTGCAAGCGGTCTGGGCTTAAGAGACCTCCTAGCTCTTGGGCTTGATTACCGCGTTGCCTCTTCTTGTTCTTGTTATCGAGCGTACTCTTTAAAGGG
>JAFZUD010000111.1 GCA_017618495.1 Bacilli bacterium
AGGAGCAGTGGGAGCGATGGCGATGCGCGCTTACCTCAAGTACATGGGGCTCAGCGAAAGCACCGCGAGAGTCGGCGCACTTGCCTTTGCCTTCAACGGCTGGGTCAACTACTTCGTAGGATTCCCTTCCTTCGTCTCTAGCGCCTTCACATTCCCTCTCATCCTTTTAGGCATTGAGAAGGTCATCAAAGAAAGAAAGCCAATGACTTTGATTATGGGATTATTCCTTCTAGGAATCATCTCGTTCTTCTTCCTCGTTGTCGCTTGCGTTTGGGGCGTTATCTACGCCTTATGGCGTTATTTCTGGACCATCAAGAAGAGGAATGCCAAAGAGAACATCATGGTCATCGTTCTTGGCGTTGCTGGCTTTGCGATTGGCATAGCGATGTCCGCTTGGACGCTTCTCCCGTCTGTCAGAGAATCCGCCCTTTCAGGAAGAACCTCCTCAATCGGCAAAGGCTATTTGGACGCCATCCTTGCCGCTTTCAAAGACAAAGACTTCAAGACCGTTCTTGGATATCTCTTCGAACCTGTTGGCCGTAACCCGATCAGAGAGATGCAAGCCTTACAGGCTTTCTTCTACCCAACCATCGGTTATATTGAGCTTCCTTTAGCTGGAAGCGGATACGATTCCTGGACCTCTAATGCGTTTATCTACACGCCTTTGGTGATTCTCTTCTTCATCGCGTTTGTGAACTCGATAAGGAACAAGAAGGTTGGCGAAATCATCGCCGTTCTCCTTTGCGCTTACCTCATGCTCACGAATTTGGCCTACTACATGTTCTACGCCTTCACGGGTGATGGATATGGACGCTGGTTCATCGTTCTCGTGCCGTGCGCGATTTATTACGCATGTCGAGAACTCGACAACATCAAAGAAGAGAAGAAGTGGGTTATCTTCACTGGCGCGTTCATCGCCCTTGCTTTAGCAATGACGACCTGGATCCTCACCATCATCTTCGTTCAGGATCAGCATTACGATGAGTGGCTTGACCCATACTGGCCAACAAGCCTCACTTACGTCCCATATCAAATCAGAGACAGAAGCGGCATCATCAGGTCCTGCTTGTGGATCGTTTTCTATCAGCTTGGCATGGACTTCATCGTCGGCATGGTCATCTTCTTCATGAAGAAGCACAAGCATTTGAATAAGGTTTTGTTTGGAATAATTGCTGTTGAGACCGTTCTCTGGGGTAACATGTCCTTCGTCTATAAAGGCACTTGGAGCTACCAGTGGTGGAACGGCGGAGAAGAAGTCAGAAACCAATTAACTGAATTTGGAGAGAACTGTTTAGAAGAGGATCCTGGCTACTACAGGACCTACTACGACGATATCCGCGACAGGAACAGCCCATACATCTGGCATACGAACGGATGTGCGACTTTCCACTCCCTTTTCAACTACGACCTTGCCCAGCTTTCTTGCTACATCGGAGCGAATAGGCCGATCGAAGTCAGGGATCCCAAACAAAACAGATACGCCTACGGCGAAGTCTACACTTCCAAATCCTGGTCCGCTTACTATGGCCACAAACGTTTTGGTACCGACCTCGCCCTCTCCATGAAATACTACGCGATCGCTCGCGAAGGTTATGGCAAATGGGAAGGCGTTGCTGACAACGTCCCATGGGGTTCAGAGATCGTCGGTGGCGACACGAACACCGTTTTCCGCCTCTACAAGAACCCATACGTCGAGAAGATA
>JAFZUD010000112.1 GCA_017618495.1 Bacilli bacterium
CAAGTCCCAGCCGACCCACATACCGACATCATTTATACCGGAGATGGCACAGTCGAATATGGTAGCGTTATTGACAGCTACGGCGGTGCTTACACCGACGATCACGCCCATGGCGATACCGACGACGGTGATACCGCAGACGACTATTTCAAAAATCTCTACGGAGAAGATGGACAAGGCGGAGGAAAATAATCCCCCGCTTTCTCCCCGTTTAAGGAAGGTTTCTATTTCAAAAGGATATAAACAATTAGGTTCGCGTACGAACCAAGAAAAAAAAGGAGTATCAAAACAATGGAAGAAAAAGAGCAAATGATTCAAGAATTCAGTGAATCAGTCGCAAAAATCAAAGCAGAACTTCACAAGGACATCATCGGTCAGGAAGAAGTTATCGATGACGTCGTCATCGCTATCATCGCTGGCGGCAACGTCCTTCTCGAAGGTGTCCCAGGCACCGGTAAAACCCGTTTGGTCCGTTCTTTAGGCCAGACCCTCGATTTACCATTCAGCCGTATTCAGTTCACCCCTGACCTCATGCCAAATGACGTCACCGGTACCAACATCATCAGAAAGGATGACGATGGCAACTTAACCACCCACTTCCAAAAGGGTCCTATCTTCGCCCAGATCATCCTCGCCGACGAAATCAACCGTGCTACCCCAAAGACCCAGTCCGCTCTTCTCGAGGTCATGCAGGAGCACAAGACCACCGTCGCTGGCAAAACCTATGTCATGCAGGAACCATACTTCGTTCTCGCTACCCAGAACCCAATCGAGCAGGATGGTACTTACCCACTTCCAGAAGCTCAGATGGACCGTTTCAT
This sequence comes from Bacilli bacterium, assembly GCA_017618495.1. Taxonomy (GTDB): domain Bacteria; phylum Bacillota_I; class Bacilli_A; order RFN20; family CAG-826; genus UBA4951. Next base: position 822 of record JAFZUD010000112.1, read on the forward strand.
GTTCAAGGTCGCCATGGACTTCCCAACCGTCGAAGAACTCGCTGACATCGTCAATTTGACCCAGCACTCCCAGGCTGAGAACGCCACCAAGGTCGTTGATGGCCCACAGATCATGAAGATGCGTGCCCTCGCTCAGGATGTCCCGTGCATCAAGGAAGTCATCGACTACGCCATGACCTTAGTCCACAACACCCACCCAGAGTTCGAAGAGACTTCTGAGGTCACCAAGAAATACATCCGTTATGGCTGCTCCCCACGTGCTGGCCAGGCTTTGATCACCGGCGCCAAGATCCGTGCTTTAATCCATGGCAACTATAACGTTTCGTTCGACGATATCGACGCTTTGGCTTTCCCAGTCCTCCGTCACCGTATCAAGATCAACTACAACGCCATCAACGAAGGCCTTTCGATCGACAAGGTCATCGAACTCCTCATCAAGGAAAACCGTAAGAATCGTTAATTAATATGGCATCGGTTATCGACGAAAGCTTTTTCCAACAACTTGAGCTATTCTCACTAGCGGTTAAGGACAATGTCGCTGGTCTTTTTGGCGGCAATCATAAATCGAAAAAGTTTGGTTCAAGCAGCGAATTCGCCGACTACCGCGACTACCTCGAAGGAGACGACATCACCAAGATCGATTGGAACATCTACGGACGAACCGAAAAGATGTACCTAAAGTTATATCTCGATGAGAGACAGATGCAGACCCGTATCTACATCGATTGCTCCACTTCCATGTCCTACAATGGAAAAGACGAGATGGCCGTCAGGTTGGCCGTTGCTTTGGCCTATCTCTCCATCAAAGAGATGGACCGCGTTTCGATCTATGCCATCAGAGGCAAGATCGTTGAACCTATTTTAGAGAAGATTGTCGGAAAAGACGCCTTCACCCAGACCATTGGGCGCATCAACAAACTTAAGTTTGGCGGTGACGCTTACATCTCAGAGGCTCTTACCCGTTCAACAGTTGGATTCGGTGATGGCAGGTCCATCATCATCAGCGACTTTTTAACAGACAACAATTTCTTCGACAACATCGATTATCTTCGTGGAAAGAAGAGGGACGTACTTTGCTTACAGGTCCTCTCCCCACAGGAAATCAAGCCTGAGATCCGCGGAAAGACGATCATCCGCGACTCCGAAGACTCCATGAGATTCTACAAAGACAATATCGGCCGTGAGATCCTTAACGCCTATAAGAAGGCGGTTGAGTACATCACCAGCCGCATTGACAACTTCTGCACCTCTCGTGAAGCAGACTATCAGCTGGTCACCACTGACCAGTCCGTTAAGGAAGTTCTCCTTAAGACATTAGCAGACAAGGGGGTAATCAAATAACATATGAGTTTCTTATTCCCTTTTGCCTTATTTGGCTTATTGGCGATTCCTGCCTTAATCATCATCTACATCTTGCGCAATAAATATAAAGAGGAAACCGCGCCTTCCACCTATATCTGGGAGATGGCCGCCAAACTCTTGAAGCGCAAAAACCCACTTTCCCGTTTCGAGCATCTCCTTGCCCTTATCGTCCAGTGTCTTGCCATCGCGGTCTTCTCCGTCGCTTTGGCTCACCCGGTCTTCACTCTTGAGGGACAAGCTGATGATATTGTCTTCATCCTCGATGCCTCTTCTTCCATGGGCATGGTTCATGAAGAAAAGACCCGTTTCGAAAAGGGTCTCGATCTCATCAAAGAGAAAGCCGAAGAAGCCGTCAATGGCTGCACATTCACCCTCATCTTAGCTGAGAAAGAACCACGTCTTGTTTGCCAAAACATCGATGATCTCTCCCGTTTTGAGTTCTATCTCCAATCCGAGAGCGTCAAAGTTAGCAAATACGAGACGAGCATCGTTGACTCCATCGCGCTTACCCAGAACCTCTTCTCCGAGGGAAAGGCCAACAAGTGCTACCTTGCTACCGACCAGGATTGCAAGGAAGGAACCCTCACCAACATCGAGTGGCTTGACTGCTCCGATGATGAAGAGAACTACGCTATCAAAGCCTTCGATTACAAGGTCAACAATAAGGATGGCGTCATCTCCTTCAATGGTGCCATCGAGTCCTATGCGAGCGACAAGGACATCGAAGTCACCTTCTATGTGAACGGCCTTGAGTTCGCAAAAGAGACCTATCACTGTGACAAAGGCATACAGACCGGCTTCAGTTCCAAGAACTACGCCACCCTCGGCCGTCCAGTCGAAAACGTCAAAGCTTCCATCGCGCTTACCGATGGCCTTATGGACGACAACAGCTTCACTGTCTTTGCTAACACCCAGCAAGTCGACACCAAAGCCTTGATCGTCAGCTCATCCCCAACCTATTTGGAAGCCATATTCAGCGCTATGAAGGTCACCTATAAGACCGTCAGCCCAGCGCAATACAAACTTATCGGCGGCTATGACATCTATGTCTATGACTGCTATAAGCCAAACGCCCTCCCAGAGGTCGGCGCTTCCATGTTCTTCGGACTTAAGAATTCCGTCGAAGGTTCTGGCTTCCTTGCTTCGCAAGAGGTCATCCCTGATGACTCAACCACCCTTGCTTGGGCCAACAACGAGGATTCAACCCTCTATAAGACCCTTACCCGTGGCATCGGCATGAATCGTGACATCCTTCTTAAGCAGTACATGAACTACTCGCTTATCAACAACTTCACAACCGTCCTCAAAGCGAATGGCAAACCATCCGTCTTCGTCGGAAGATCCGACTATCAGACACGTGAGGTCATCTTCAACTTCGACCTCCACAACTCCAACTTGCCTCTTCTTTATGACTTCGTCCCTCTCATGAGGAACCTCGTCGACTATTGCAAGCCAAAGCTTCTCCTTGACTTCGATTACGAAGTCGGTGAGAAAGCCACCCTCAGCGTCGCCGATGAGATCACGAAGATCACGATCAAGAGACCGGATCAAACAGACCCTCAAATCTTCTACGCCAAAAAAGAAAACGAGAGCGTTGAGCAGCTTCAGTACGAAACCCGTACCGTTGGCGAACACCTCATCACCGTCACCTATCAGGATGGCAATGAGGAAACAGTCAACTTCTTCGTTCACATGAGCAAACCTGAGATGGACCCGCAACCAGCCGCTCAGGCCAACTTCGCTCTTGCGATAACCGATAACACCACCCCTGGCGATGGCATCTTAGACAACATCTTGCCTATCATCATCGCCGCCGCAGCCTTCTTTGCTGCAGATTGGATCTTGTACACTCATGAACAATATTGAAGTCAGAAATCCATATCTAGCGTTTATCGCTATTCCTTTGGTTGCGATCGTCGTCCTTTTCTTCTTCCACATCCCAAAGCAGAAGAGACTCTGGACCAAACACATCATCTCGCTTGTCCTTCACTTCTTCATCGCGGCGACTTTGACCCTCACCTTCATCGACATCAACTACCTCTACACTTCCAAAAACACTGAGTTAGTTGTTCTTGCCGACTGCAGTGACTCCGAGCTTGAAAGCAAAGAAGAGCTCGACAGAGTCGTCGGAAACATCTACGACAAGCTTAACAACACCACAAAAGCCTGCGTCGTCGCCTACGCCGAATCCCCGAAAAAAGTCGTCGATTTCGGCGGCCGCTATGACGGAGCCATCAAAAAGGTCTTCGAAGACGATGGCTTCAAGAGAAACTCAACCAACATTGAGAAGGCTCTTAGATACGCGAATACCTTATATAGTGAGGATACCGTCCGTCGTCTTGTCATCATCTCTGATGGCATTGAGACCGATGGTACCGCCACCCTCGCCCTTGAAGATCTCCGCCACAACGAGGTCAACATCGAGTGCGTCTACACCAGACATGGCGAGAAAGCCACTAACGAAATCGCCATCACCAACATCGACTTTGTCGACACCGTCTTCCTTAACAGAACTCAGACCGTCAAGGCCGAGATCCGCAGTTGGAAAGAAGAAGACTCCACCGTCAACCTTTGGAAGAACGGCATGGTCATTGATTCAATGCAAATGCCAATCTCCCGCGGTCTTAACGAAGTGGAATTCCTTCTCCCAACCGACGAGGTCGGCACCTTCGATTACAAGGTGACCGTTGAGCCAGGCGCCGGAAAGACCGCTCTTGAAGATACCTATATTGAGAACAACACCTGCAGCTTCACTCAGAAAGTCACAGATCAGTTCAAAGTCCTTATCCTCAAGAAAGATCAGAACACGAGCGTCAGGAACATCTTCATCAACGACCTCCAGTGCTTCACTCAAAACACCGATGTTGAGGAATACTGGTACAAGGACAACTCCTTGAAGTTTGACCTTGATTTCCTTCTCAAGTTCGATGAATACATCTTCTATGATGTAAGCGTCAAAGATATCCCTCACTATGAGGAAATTGTGCCTAATCTCTTTACCTGCGTCGCCTCATATGGCAAGACTCTCCAGAACTATGGCGAGCTTAACCTCAGCACCCAGGATACCGAAGCATTAGATCTCTATGCAGACATGCTTCCTGTCCAGATTGAGGGCTCTAGCGAAAAGGCTGTCATCCTTAATGTCGACGTCTCCGGTTCCATGTCCGGTCAGTCCATCGAACAAGCCAGAAACGGCGCGAAAGCCTGTGTCGACATCCTCAACGAGAAAGACTTCCTTGGTGTCGTCTCCTTCTCTGACAGCGCGAAAGTCGTCGCTCCCCTCTCCTCCGCGAAGAGAAACGCTGAATCCATCAAGAGCGCGATCAGCAGGATGGAACCAGAGGGCGGCACTCAGATGAATGCCGGTCTTCAGAAGAGCTTCGAGCTCCTCTCCAACAGCACTTTCGAGTACAAATACGTCATCACCCTTTCCGATGGTCAGCCATTCGAAACCGAGCAAGAGCTCATTGACCAGACCGAAAGAATGGCTGCTGCCGGCATCTCCTGTTCCTTCATCAACATTCTTAACCCAAGCGGCGAGCAGCTCTTAAAGACTCTTGCCGACCACGGTTTTGGCGCTTACTTCTATTGCGACAACACCGCCCAGCTCGTCGACACCATGATCGAAGCCGTCGGTGTCCGCTCCTTAAGCGGAATCATCGACAACAAGCAGCTTCCTATAGGTGTCGCAAACGCTGACGACCCAACTTTAGAAGGCGTCAACACCAATGCTCTTGGCAACATCAACGGTTCCTATATCTGCTACAGAAAGCCTGATGCTAGCACCGTCCTCACCATTCCTTACCAGAAAGAGGGCGAAGGCAATGCCGCAAGCACCAACATGACTCTTCCTTTATTCGCCTATTGGCGTTTTGGAAAAGGAACCGTCTCCTCATTCACCTCTAACTTCAGCACTTGGACCTATCAGTTCAGGAACAGCGCCGAAGGCAGAAAGTTCTTCCAGAACGTCTGGAACAACCTTCTTCCTGAAACCGCCTCCCATGACCAGATTCAGTTCACCTACGAAACCAAAGGCGTCACTTCCGATCTCCACATCTATGCGGCAGATACAGATACGAACGCTGAGGTCAAGGTAACCCTTACCGGTCCGAAGGGCGATACCATCAACGGCCAGCTTTATTTCGATGGCACCCAGTATAGTGGCAATATCCCAACCGCGGATATCGGCACCTATGCCGTTCATGTCGATTACAAGCACCACATCACCATGACGAACGGTGAGGTTATGATGGTTCCGCTTGGTCAAGGCGACTACAACCTCTTCTTCGACTATTCAAGCGAATATAACGTCTTCGACGCTTCCGATGGTGAGCTCCTCTATGATCTTGCCTCCAACAGCGAAGATGTCATGATCGGTGAGCCAAACTACGCCGCCCTTACCAAAGAGCTTGAGTACACAAGCTACCGTTCAACGAGCCTTTGGTTCCTCATCGCGACTCTTGTCCTCTTCCTTGCTGACGTCTTTGTCAGAAAAGGCGAAGCCAAAAAGAAGAAGAAACCAGAGTACGTTGTCGGTACCAATCTTGGTTAATCGCTAAAAACACAATTAAGGCCATTTCTGATGGCCTTTTTTGTTTGCTCATATAAAATCACCTTTTTGCTGGTGATTTTGAAATTTGAGGGGGTTTTGACGCTGATTATTTGAAAACGAACAAAAAGAAAAGGCCCGCATTTCGCGAGCCTTCATTTTTTGAAGAACTATTTCTTTGGCGTGCAGGTGACATCGAGATAGGCAACGATATCATCGTCAGCAGTGCTTGAGTAGCTGCCATCAGCGGCATCGCCATAGAGCTTGGCGGCGATTGTGTAACCGTCAGAGAAAGTCTTGGTGAAGGTGTAGGTTGAGGATCTGTAATGGCCAGAGCCTGTGACGCTGCCATCGGTCTCAAGCCAGTTCTTGCTCGTTGACCAAGCTTTTCTTGCTAAAGCGAGGATGTTCTTTTCATAGGAAATCCAGTTTCCGCCTTTGATAGAACACTTACGGTTGTTGACCTTGGTGCAGATATCGTTATAAGCGCCTAAATAGCAATATGGAAGCATGTGCGGGGCAACGACGCCGATCTCCTCAAGGATGTCGAGGGTGTTCTGTGACCAGTTGGTGCCTTTGATAGGCTCATTCCACTGCTCGGTGAAATAAACCTGGATGTATGGATAGTAGCTGTTGTCACGGCTATTGAACTTTCCAGTCATCTGGAAAGTGATTCCGACATCGTTCTTAACGGCATCGACCCTCATGTCTTTTGGCTGAGCGGCGTTGTTGTAAGAAACAACCCATCCAGCGAGCTCAAATTGGGTTTTGGCTCTATAGACAAGATGCTGATCGTACGCGCATGTGCTAGTCATTAACATATGTGCGTTAGTGGTCGAATCTTTATCAACGTGGACGATGGTGATCTCACCTGGAAGATCGAAGTATGGGAGACCGTTGCCTCCAAGGTTCCTTCTGATCTCGGCATCAACCCTTGCGTCCCATCCTTGGGTGTAATCAATGGAACTCTTCACTGAAGAGGATTGTTCGGAGGAGGAGGTATAAGAATCGCCAGAGGTATAGCTATCGCCAGAAAGAGAAGCCTCAGAAACGTCTGAACCGGTTCCACTTTCGGTGGATTCGCCTGGATTGTCACCGCATCCAGCTAAAAGAAGGCTGGTTGCCAATAATAATAATGCTTTTCTTGTTACGCGTGCGCTCATAATACAAAACCTCCAATCCCCTAGGGGATTAGCCCTATATTACTCAAAAAAGCAAAAAAGGAAATGATTATTTTCTCTTTTAAAAATAATTAGCAAAAAATGCAATTAATTGTTGAAATACGGAAAGTCGTTTCTATAATGCCCTCAAAAGACCACGAAAGGAGGGTCACAAAAATGAAAAAATCTACAGGCAGCATCTTGCTTCTCAGTGCTTTTGCGGCATTGGTCTTAGCTGGATGCGGAGATCAACCGAAGGATTCATCTAGCACGACTGGCTCATCTGATACAGCAGTCCAAACTAGTGCTGATGAAACTTCTGCTGCAGGTACAAGTGCGACAACAACCTCCGCCGCCGGAACTTCCACCGCTGGAACTTCTGCGACCGGAACCTCTGCTGCCGGAACTTCGACTGCATCATCTTCTGCTGCGGCTTCATCTTCTTCGAGCGCGGCTGCGAGCAGCTCAACACCTGCCGTTGAGACCGATTGGAGCCAGAAGAGCTTCATCGGCGAGTATAAGGGCGGCATGAACAACCTTATCATCAATGCTGATAAGACCACAAGCTGGGGCACTTCTACGGATAAATTCCCTGCTACTTATACTGATATGGGCGGTGGCGTCTATATGATCAAATCCACTGCCGCCGTTACTGACGAAGACTATGTTGAAGTCATCACTGATGGAACCATGGCTTATGTCATGCACGACAAAGAAGCCTATGACTATTACGTCATGGACAAAAACGCTTTAGGCAGCGCGGTCATCGCGTTCGCTGAGACCCAAGACGAAGAGAATTTCTTCGGCGGTATCGAAGTTACTGCTGGACATTGGAAATACTTTGCCTGCATCGGTGGCACCTACACCTTTGGTGCGACCATCACAATGCAAGCTGGTACGAACATCAATGCTGGTGGTGCTATTTTTGATTACGGCACTGGCGCCAACAAGACTTCTTGGAAAGTCACCTCTGGCGCTGTCGCAGCTACCTCGTTTGCCACAATTGAGCAGACCAACTTCACTGCTACCACTTATACTGGCGACCATGGCGACCTCGTCATTGGCACCGACAACGACGGTTTAGTCTTTGCTAAACTCAACGGCGTCATGCTTGACGGTGCATCCTTATCCGCTGATGGCAGCGTCCTCTCCGTTCCAAACGGCAGCACCGCTACCTCTGTCGATACCACCGATCCAGCCGGACCTATGAAGGTTGTCGCTACAACCACTTATACCCTTGCTAAGATCGCTTTGACCTACACCGAGGGCGAAGGCACCATGAAGACCCCTCTCTTCGCCACCATTTCTGGCGAAAACGGAACCTACTCCGCCGAGACTGATGAATCTGGTAACGTTTGGGTCGTTTATATTGCTACTGAAAGCGGCACGCTCGACATCGAAGAGACCAACATGGGTGTTTCCGATTCCTACATCCAGGTCTACGAGTCGACCGCAGCCAATTACACAAGCACAACAACTGCTCTTGATTACGATGACAACATGTACGCCGAAGTCAGTGCATCCGTCACGGTCCAAGCAGGCCATGCATACGTCATCAAACTTGGCGCTTATGCCGATAGAACCAAGAACTACAACGGCACAGGTTCTGCCAACGCCGGTTGCGAAGAAGAATTCGATTGGATCTTCACCGCATTCACCCATGACATCTATACCGGCGACGCTGGTGACCTCGACCTCATGATGGATGGCGCCGATCTTATGTCAATTACCCTTAACGGAGCCGATTTAGGCGAATTTGTCAAAGCTGGCAACACCATCACCACAGTGGCAAAGACAATGGATACATCCAATCCAACCGATGTCGTCATCACCACAACCAGCAGGACAATCACGATTGACCCAACCACAAACACCTACACCCTCGTTTCTTCGGCCGTCGATGAACATCCATTCGGCGTCATCACCGAAACCGACACATCTTTCAGCGGCGTCACTGGAAACGACGGAAGCATTTGGGTCACCTTCACCCCAACCACGAGTGGCGCCATCACCGTTATCGAAACTCAGATGGGCGTCTCTGACTCCTACCTCCAGATCTTCGAATTCGATCCTGCCACCGGCTTAGCTGATCTTACCTCAACTGGCGCGAAGAGACTTGGTTATTCCGACGCCAACCCAGCCACCGTCACTATCAACGTCAACGCTGGCGTTACCTACGTCATCAAACTTGGCGCTTGGGCTTCAAGAAACTCCCTCATCGGAGATACAGCCAGTTCTACCGCCAACATCGGCTGCGCAGAAACCTTCAGCTTCAGCTTCGTCGATTACATCATGACCACATACACCGGTGCTGATGGTGACCTCGTTGTTGCTACTAAAGACGGCGAATTCAAGACCGCTACCCTTAATGGCACCTCAATCACCGGTCCTGCCGATTATGATGCAGCCAATGGCACCCTTGCCTTCTATGGCGCCGGTACCTATGACATCACAACCGATCCAGACAACCCAACCCGTACCTCGACGGATACCCTCTTCACTCTTGATTCCGTCAACGGCACTTACACAAAGAGCACCCCAACCAACGTCCGTAACGTGGTTGCCACCCTTGATGAAACTTCAACCGGTTACAGCCAAGCCACCACTGAAGACGGCAACATCTGGGCCAGCTTCACGCCAACCGTTGATGGTTACATCTACATCGATGAGACCGTCAAGTGCGACGATTACACCACTCTTGCGGTTTATGAGAAACTCTCAACCAGCACTTGGTCCAGCTATGAAGCTTATAGCAGCACCTACACCGGACAGAAGTCTCTTGCTTACACTCCAACCGCACCAGCGACTTCGAATAGCTATGGCGCTGGCAAACTCTACGTCCATGACCTCAGAGTCCAAGCTGGTCACACCTACATCATCAAAGCTGGTACATCAGGAGGCGATTACCAGACAATCGGCGGTTCTGTCACCAGCACCTATGCTGATGCAGTCGGCCAGACCCAGGCTTTCACCTTCGCGTTCGCTCCAGAGAACGTTCTCACCTACACCGGTGACAACGGCAACCTCACCCTTACCTTAGCGGGCGATAAATTCCTCAGCGCCAAGCTTGGCACTTCTACAATCAATAACGGAAGCCTTTCCGCTAACGGCAAGTCCTTCACCGTCCCTGGCGCAATAACCAACATCAACGCCTCTGACCCACTCGATCCTACCGGAACCCAGTCCAGCACCGTTTACTTCTTAGACAACAGTACTTTGACTTATGAGTCCAGCACCGAATCCGAGGAAGTCCACTTATTCCATGAGGTCCAAGCTACCGACACATCCTTCACCGGAACGGTCGGCGCCGATGGCAACCTCTGGGGCAAATTCACCGCAACTGAAGATGGCTACATCACAGTTGAGGAAACTGTCTCAACCTCTACCGATGGTTACATCCAGGTCTTCGAAAGCACCGCGACTACATTCACAACCAGCGCTGGCAGCGGACGTCTTGCTTACGCCGATAGCGGCGCAGCCTTGAGCGGAGCTGGTAAGATCACCAAGCTCGCAGTCCAAGCCGGCCACACCTACATCATCAAAGCTGGCGCTTGGGGCGATAGAGACAAGGTTATCGGCGGAACCGGTTCCTCTTATGCCGGTAAGACCGAGACCGTTGCCTTCACCTACCTCACACCAGACCATGACGTCTACACAGGTGCAGAAGGCGATCTCGACAAGAAATCCCTTGAAGGCACCTATGTCGGAGCTACCTTAAATGGACAGCCATTCACCGCAACTCCAAACGCCGATCA
>JAFZUD010000113.1 GCA_017618495.1 Bacilli bacterium
AGAAAGCGGGCATCGACGCCTATGTCGGTATCGTCGACATGGATAGGAATTGCCCTGACTACATTTCCCAAACCGTCGAAGGGGCAAAGAAAGACAACATTGAGCTCATCAAACGCCTCAAGGACTTCAAGCACGTCAAACCTTGCATCACCCCAAGGTTCACCGTCAGCTGCACCGACGAGATGATGAAGATGCTAGGGGAAGTGAGGAACGAATACAAAGTCGCCTCCCAATCGCATCTTGACGAGAATGAGGAAGAGATCGCCTTTGTCAAAGAGCTTTGCCCTGACGCCAAATCATATACGGACACCTATGACAGGGTCGGGCTTCTTGACCATTCCGTCATGGCGCATTGCATCTATGTCACCGATGAGGAGCTCAGGACCCTCAAAGAGAAAGATGTCTATATGGTCCATTGTCCAGAGAGCAACACCAACGTCACGACAGGCGGCATCATGCCAGTCAGGAAATACCTCGACATGGGAATGCATGTCGGCATCGGCTCGGACGTGGCAGGGGGAAGCACCCTCAATCTCTTCGCCAACCTCAAGCTTGCCATCCAGCTCTCGAAAGTCATCAACCACGGCGGCAGGAACAACTACAAGCCTCTTACCGCCAAAGAAGCCCTCTATATCGGGACCTTAGGGGGAGCCTCATACTTCGGAAAAGCCGGTTCCTTCATGGAAGGATATGATGCGGATATCCTCGTCCTCGATGACCTCAAAGAGGACCCATCAAGCATGAAGTTCTCGATCGAAGAGAGGATCGAAAGGCTCATGTATAACGCTAACGAAAGCTTCCTTGTGAGCAAATACGTCCAAGGACGCAAGGTATATCAGAAAAAATAAAGGAGAAAACAAATTATGAAAAACGGAAGACTCGTCGTCTTTGGAATGATCCTCGTCCTATGCACCCTCATCAGACTCTGGCTCCTTCCTAGCGCCATCACCCTCATCCCAGCGGTTGGCGGAACCCTCAACTACGCCTTTGAGCCTCTTATCTTCATCGGCGCCTTTTACCTTTCGAGTTCCTGGGGCAAGAAGAAAGAGAACCTCGTCGAAAGAGGCCTTTGGTATCTTCTCGCCTACGCTTTGATCGCCGCCGTCCTCGTCGGACTCTATTTCCTCATCACGGCCATCATGGGTCTTGTCCATTAAGCGGAGACCTTTCTTTTCAGAGAATAAACTAGTATTCTTTACTAGAACGTTTTAGGAGACCAATCATGAAAATTGCGATCACCACCGAGACTACCTGCGATTTATCGCAAGAGCTCCTCAAGAAATATAACATCATCACCATCCCATTCACCGTCACCCTTGGCGACAGAAGCGAACCAGATGGCATCATCACCGGCAAAGACCTCATCGATTACACGATGAAGACCGGCCAGCTTGGAAGAACAAGCGCCGTCAACGAGATGGAATACACCGAATTCTTCACCTCCATCCTCAAAGACTATGACGTTGAGATCCATATCTGCCTTAGCTCTGGCATCTCTTGCGCCTATAACAACGCCCTCAACGCTGCCGATGCCTTCGGCGGCAAGGTCCACGTCATCGACAGCCGTTCCCTTTCGACCGGCGTCGCTCTTGAGGCCATCTATGCCTCCCGCCTTGTCGAAGCCGGCAAATCCCCAGAAGAGATCGTCAAGCTCGTCGAGGAACGTATCCCAGGCAACCAGACTTCCTTCTGCTTCGAGACCGTCGACTTCCTCTATAAAGGAGGAAGATGCTCCGCGATGGCGAGATTCGGCGCCAACCTCCTCCATCTCCGCCCACAGATCTTGA
>JAFZUD010000114.1 GCA_017618495.1 Bacilli bacterium
CTTTCCAGTAGCCTTTGATGTAAAGAAGTAACTTGATGATCTCTTTCATAACCGGTGTCTATAAAAATAGACAATGCACATTTATAGTCTATTTCGATTCAGAATTCCATTAAGAATTCTAAATAAGTCCTCTTTTGTCTTGATGTTCACCGAGATCTCGGCGCGGATTTTCTTATAGCCTGGGAAACCATTGAAGAAGTGTGGGATCAATCCACGAAGCTCCATAATGGCAACTCTCTCGCCTTTCTCGGCGATTAACGCTTCAGAGAATTTGAGCGCCCACTCGGTCTGCTCGATGATGGTTGGAGCTGGAAGTTCTTCTTTTCCCTCAAGGCGGTTGTTGATGTTGGTGATGAGGGTTGGGTTTCCTAGTCCTCCCCTAGCGACCATGACGAGCTCGGCTCCTGTGATTTCCATGGCCTTGATTGCAGCGTCCGCGGTAAAGATATCACCCGAGATGCAAAGTGGGATGTTTAGGCTTTTGCCTAAATCTCTGATTGCCTCGAAATCTGGGACGCCGCTATAGCCTTGGGCAACGGTTCTTGCGTGGACCGTCAGCATCTTGATGCCACAGCCTTCAAGCATCTTGGCGATTTCCCAAACGTTGATTGAGCTGCTGTCTTTGCCTAAACGGATTTTGGCAGTGACTGGTTTTGAGGAAGCGGCGACCACCGCTTTCATGTAATCCTCAAGCTCGGCAGGTCTAGATAACCAGGATGAGCCAGCACCGGTCTTAACGACCTTGAAGACAGGGCAGCCAAGATTGATGTCGAGGATGTCGTAGTCGGCTTTCTCCTCGATGATCTTGATTGCCTTGACGGTCTTCTCTTTGTCGAAGCCGAAAAGCTGAAGTCCAACAGGTCTGTCGACTTTTGATGTGGCGAGGTAGGAATAGGTCTTCCTGTTTTTGTAGTCGATGCCACAGTCGGAGATCATCTCGCTATAGGAAAGAGCAACCCCAAAGGGTTTCATGAAGTCGCGATACGCCAGGGTGGTCACCCCTGCCATCGGACCGAGTACAACTCTTCCTTGTAGTTCAATGTCGCCAATCTTGATCATAGTCATTAAAAGAAGGCCCGAAGGCCTTCAATTTATTCATCTTTTTTTGGTTTTGGAGAAGCTTTCTTTTTGGCCTTTGGTTTTGGTTCCGCTGGAGTTTTGTCAGGGATTTCTGGATTTTCCGCAGGTTTTTCTTCCTTTGGTTCTTCCTTGACCACAGGCTTTTCGATAACGGCTTTCTCTTCTTCGGAGAGGCTCTCAGAAGCACCGACTTCGGCCTTCACCTTGGCTGGAAGTTTGCCAGTCTTGATAAGGGAGTCGATCTCCTCGGCGGTGATGGTTTCTTTGTCAAGAAGGGTCTCAGCGACAAGGATGACTTCGGCTTTGTGCTCGGTGAGGATCTTCTTCGCTTCGTCATGGGCTTTGTCGACGATCTCACGAACGGCTTTATCAATCTCATGAGCGACTTCAGCGGAGAAGTTCTTGGTGGTATCGGTGTAGTCTCTTCCAAGGAAGACGGAGGAGTTATTTCTCTCGTACTGGATTGGGCCAAGGTCGGACATACCATACATGGTAACCATGGCACGAGCAATTCTGGTAGCTTCCTGGATGTCGTTAGAAGCGCCGGTAGAAACATCGTCGAAGAAGATTTCTTCGGAGGTACGTCCACCAAGGAGACCAGTGATCTCGGCGATGAGTTCTTTCTTGGTTAACAAGAAGCGGTCGGTCTCTGGAGTCATTAAGACGTGGCCACCGGTATTTCCACGAGGGATGATTGTGATCTTCTGAACCTTCTGAGCGTGAGGCAAAACCATTCCGATGATGGCGTGGCCAGCTTCGTGGAAGGCAATCTGTTTGCGTTCTTTTTCGTTAAGGCCTTTGGAGCTCTTGGCTGGGCCGGCGATACGACGATCGATGGCTTCGTCAATCTCTTCCATGGTGATGCATTCTTTGCCGAAACGAACGGCTAAGATAGCGGCTTCATTGAGAATATTCTCAATGTCAGCACCGGAGAATCCAACGGTTCTCTCAGAGAGGGCAGCGAAGTTGACGTCTTCGCCGACCTTCTTGTTTCTGGCGTGAACCTTGAAGATGGCTTCACGGCCTTCCTTGTTAGGAAGAGAAACGGTAAGGATGCGGTCGAAACGACCTGGACGGAGAAGGGCTGGATCGAGAACGTCGTCTCTGTTGGTGGCAGCCATGACAAGGATGCCGGAGTTGTATTCGAAACCATCCATCTCGACTAAGAGTTGGTTAAGGGTTTGCTCACGTTCGTCGTTGCCGCCGCCTAAGCCAGCGCCACGCTGACGACCAACGGCATCGATTTCATCGATGAAGACGATACATGGAGCGGTCTGTTTGGCTTTCTTGAAGAGGTCACGGACACGTCCTGCGCCAACGCCGACGAAC
>JAFZUD010000115.1 GCA_017618495.1 Bacilli bacterium
ACATCTTGGAAGAGATGGGCCTCGAACAGTGCGGTGGAGTGGGCACGACAGCCTGCCTTGCCATCCTTAACGACGCCGTCAAAAAAGGAGGCGTCATGGCCTCTTCGAGAGTCGGTGGATTGTCAGGCGCTTTCATCCCGGTGAGCGAAGACCAAGGCATGATCAACGCCGCGAAGTCAGGCGCTCTTTGCATCGAGAAGCTTGAAGCGATGACCGCTGTTTGCTCAGTCGGTTTGGATATGATCGTCATCCCAGGAGACACCACCCCAGAAGTGATTTCCGCCCTCATCGCCGATGAAGCGGCCATTGGCATGATCAACTCCAAGACAACCGCGGTGAGAGTCATCCCAGCCATCGGCAGAAAAGAAGGGGAAGAGCTCAATTTCGGCGGGCTTCTTGGTCACGCTCCGATCATGGCGATCAGACGTCAGTCGCCAAAGACCTTCGTCGACCGTGGCGGTCAGATACCGGCACCTCTCAATTCTCTTAAGAATTAGTGTTCCAAGGCCTCTAGTTAGGGGCCTTTTTCTTAATGTAACCACTTTCATGGTTCATTAGATTGAATATCTTTTACAAATAAAATAAATTTTATATGTACTGAAAAACGTAACTATTGTTGTGACTGACGGTAGATGCGAATTAACGCAATGGAGCAATAATAGGTTCAGTAGTCACGTCGACCGCCTGGGCACACTCGTGGAATTGATCTTTGTAATCATTTTCTAGCAGCGTGTCTTTTTATTTTTTTGGGAGGGAAACCAATATGAAGAAAGTCGGAATCGTCATGGGAAGTGCAAGCGATCTTCCAATCCTCAAGAAAGCATTCGAGCAGCTCGATGCCCTTGGAGTTCCTTATGAGGCTCACGTCTATTCGGCCCATAGAACCCCAGAGGAAGCTGGAGCCTTTGCCGCTAACGCGAAAGCAAACGGCTTCGGAGTCATCATCGCAGCAGCAGGCATGGCCGCTCACTTAGCGGGCGCAATCGCTGCAAGGACCACTCTTCCAGTCATCGGAATCCCTTGCAAATCCGCCGCGCTTGACGGCATGGACGCACTTCTTGCGACCGTCATGATGCCTTCGGGAATCCCAGTTGCGACAGTGGCCATCGATGGAGCGAAGAACGCCGCTCTCTTAGCGGCGGAGATCCTCGCCCTTAACGATAGAGCCCTTGACGCAAAACTCGTTGCCCTTAGAGAAGAAGGAGCGAAAGCGGCCCTCGAAAAAGATAAGGAAATCGCGGAAGCCTTCAATAAATAAGAAAACAGACATACATAAAGGGAGCAGGGGAACATGAAAAACTCTAAATCAGAATCATACGCAGCAGCAGGCGTAGACATCACGGCAGGATACAAAGCCGTTGAGCTCATGAAGGCTCACATCGCCAGAACCATCGTCCAAGCAAAACCAGACGATATCGGCGGATTCGGAGGGCTTTTCACCCTCGACCTCGAAGGATACAAACACCCAATCCTCGTTTCAGGAACCGATGGCGTTGGCACCAAACTCAAGATCGCCTTCCTCATGGACAAGCATGACACCGTCGGCATCGACTGCGTCGCCATGTGCGTCAACGATGTCATTTGCTGCGGCGCCAAGCCTCTCTTCTTCCTTGACTACATCGCCTGTGGCAAGAACTACCCAGAGAAGATTGCCTCTATCGTTTCAGGCATCTGCGATGGCTGCGTCATGGCTCATAGTGAGCTCGTCGGTGGCGAAACCGCCGAAATGCCAGGCTTCTACCCAGTCGACGAATATGACCTCGCCGGTTTTTCAGTCGGCATCGTCGACAAAGACAAAGTCATCGATAACAAAAAGATGGCAGCAGGCGATGTCATGATCGCTCTCCCAAGCAGTGGCGTTCACTCAAATGGTTTCTCCCTCGTCAGAAAAGTCTTCGATATCGAGAATGCTGACATCAAGACCCCTCTCCCAGAACTCGGTGGAAAGTCTCTTGGCGAAACCCTTCTCACCCCAACCAAAATTTATGTCAAACCAGTCCTCGCCCTTCTTGATGAAGTCGAGGTCAAAGGCATCTCCCATATCACCGGAGGAGGCTTCTATGAGAACATGCCCCGCTCCATCCCAGACGGACTTAAGGTCGTCATCAAGAAAGAAGACGTTAAGATCCTCCCAATCTTCAAACTCATCCAGTCAGCCGGAAACATCCCAGAAAGAGATATGTTCAACACCTACAACATGGGTGTCGGCATGTCCATCATCGTCAAGCCAGAGGACGTCGAGAAATCCCTCGCCATCTTAAAAGCCCATGGCGAAGACGCTTATGTCGTCGGCCATATCGAAAAATCCACTAACGACGAAAAGATCGAAATCAATCTCTAAGACCATGGAAAAAGAATTAGCTAACATCGCAGTCTTCGTTTCAGGTGGAGGCACTAACCTCCAGGCGATTCTTGACGCAATCGACAAAGGAATCATTTCTTCTGGAAAGGTCACCCTCGTCGTCTCGAACAAAAAAGACGTCTACGCCTTAGAAAGAGCGAAGAGCCATAACATCGAATCGCTTGTCCTCTTAAAGAAAGAGCTCGGTTCCCAAGAAGCCTTCGAAGACGCTCTCTTAAAGGCCCTTAAGGAAAGAGACATCGACCTCATCGTTCTTGCCGGATTCTTAGCCATCCTCTCCGAGAGATTCGTAAAGGAATACCCAAACAGAATCATCAACGTTCACCCATCCCTCATCCCATCCTTCTGCGGCGATGGCTTCTATGGACTTCGCGTTCATGAGGCAGCCTTAGCAAAAGGAGTAAAGGTCACAGGCGCCACAGTCCACTTCGTCAATGAGATCACCGATGGAGGAAAAATCATCCTTCAGAAGGCGGTCGAGGTCAAAGAAGGGGACACCCCAGAAGTCTTACAACGCCGCGTCATGGAAGAAGCCGAATGGAAGATTCTCCCTCAAGCGGTGGAAATGGTATCAAAACAGTTATTGGAGGATAAATAAAATGAACATCTACGCTGTTACTAACATCAAGGAACTCATCAAAGACAACCCATATGTCGGACGTGGCATCATCATCGGCAAGACTGCCGATGGCAAGAAAGCGGCTTTCGCTTACTTCATCATGGGCAGAAGCGAGAACTCAAGAAACAGAGTCTTCACCTTCAAGGACAATGTCCTCTACACCGAGCCATTCGATGCCTCAAAAGTCCAGGACCCATCGCTTATCATCTACGCCGCGGTCAGAGACATCGACAACAAGATGATCGTCACCAACGGCGACCAAACCGATACCATTTACGAAGGCCTCAAAGCCGGCAAATGCATGAAATGCGCCCTCAAGAGCCGTGAATTTGAACCAGACTTCCCTAACCTCACCCCACGCATCTCCGGCGTTCTTAAGTTTGAAGGAAACGATTTCTCATACGAGATGTCGATCCTCAAATCCGCCGACGAAAAAGGAACCGCCTGCAACCGTTACTATTTCGAATATGACGCCCTTCCAGGACTTGGACACTTCATCCACACCTACGTCACCGA
>JAFZUD010000116.1 GCA_017618495.1 Bacilli bacterium
CCTTCTTATGAAGAGGTCGCGGATTACCTCATTCCTTATCTAAAGGAAACGGGATACACCCACGTTGAGATTATGCCAATCACCCAATACCCATTCGATGGCTCTTGGGGTTATCAGGCAACCGGTTTCTATAGCGTTGATTCGAGATACGGAAACCCATTCCAATTGATGTCCTTCGTCGACCGCATGCACCAAGCGGGTTTCGGCGTCATCCTTGATTTCGCGCCTGTGCACTTCGCTAACGACGCGTTCGCGTTAAGGGAATACGATGGCTCCTGCCTTTTCGAATATAGCGACCCAGCCCACACCTTCAGTCAGTGGGGCTCTTGCATGTTCGATTTAGGAAAAGACCCAGTCCGCTCATTCCTCATGTCGGCGATGAACTATTTCCTCGACTATTTCCATTTCGATGGAATAAGATGCGACGCTGTCTCCAATATTCTTTTCTGGGATGGTGACAAGAACAAAGGCGAGAACCACGGGGCTACCGAATTCTTAAAGAGGCTAAACGGCAAGATCCATTATGCCCATCCAAGCGTCATGATGATCGCTGAGGACTCAACCGATTTCCAAGGCGTCACCAAACCTGTCGAATATGGCGGCTTGGGTTTCGATTACAAATGGGACCTTGGCTGGATGAACGACACCCTCAAGTACTATTCGAAAGACCCGATATATAAGAAGTGGGAGCATAACAAGATCACCTTCTCGATGGCCTATTTCTGGAGCGAGAACTTCCTTCTTCCTCTTAGCCACGACGAAGTCGTCCATGGCAAAGGCACCCTTCTTAACAAGATGTCAGGGGATTATGAGACGAAATTCGCTCTCTTAAGGAACCTTTTGACTTATCAATTCGCTCACCCTGGAAAGAAGCTCAATTTCATGGGCAACGAGCTCGCCTCATTCGACGAATGGAATGAGGACCGCTCCCTCCCATGGGTTCTTTTGACCTTCCCTAAGCATGATTCCGTAAGAAGGCTCATGAGGGACCTTAACCTTATTTATAGGGCGGAAAAGGCCATGCATTTCCAGGAATATAACCCATGCCATTACGCGTGGACGATGGTCGACAACGCCGATCAAAGCGTATTCGCTTTCGAAAGAAGCGTCGGCGAGAGCGACCTTCTCTTCGTCTTCAACATGACCCCGAACTATTACGAGAATTACGATGTCGGAGTCAACAACGCAGGCGAATGGTTTGAGCTTTTCAATAGCGACAAAGACGTCTACGGAGGCAAAAACCAATACAACGGACTTAATGTGTCGACTTATCCTGGTGGGCCGGAAAACCGACCATACCACGTAACCATAAAACTCGGGAGTTACGCAGCGCTTATCCTCAAGAGGATAGTCAAGACTACTCACGAGACCAAAAAGAAAGGAAGCAAGAAACATGTTCGAAAATAAAGAAGAATTCAAAAAAGAATATGAACGCAGAATTGCCGAAACCTTCGGCAGAACCGTCTCGGATTCGCATATCACCGAGCAATTTGAGGTCTTAGGTGAGATGGTCCGCGATTACGGTGGACTCAACTGGAGAAACTGCCGCGAAGACTTACTTCACTCTGACAAGAGGCAGTGCATCTATTTCTCAATGGAATTCCTTATCGGAAGGCTCATGCTCAACAACATGCAAAACCTTGGCATCTACAAGGTCGCCAAAGAAGGCTTAGCCGATTTCGGAATCAACATCGATGACCTTGAAGATCTCGAACCAGATGCTGGCTTAGGCAATGGTGGTTTGGGAAGACTTGCCGCCTGTTTCTTAGACAGCGCCGCATCTTTAGGGCTTCCGTTACACGGAAACACCATCCGTTACGAATACGGTTTCTTCCGCCAGAAATTCGTCAATGGCGCCCAAACCGAGCTTCCTGATCAATGGCTTTCCAATGGCTTCGTCTTCGAAGTCCGTCACCCAAAGCACGCCGTCGAGGTCAAATTCGGCGGAAGCGCTGAGACATACATGAAAGAAAACGGGGAATACGCCCTTCGCACCGTCAACGCGACCTGCGTCAGAGCCGTCCCATATGATGTCTCCGTCGTCGGCTATAGGAATGGAGTGGCCAATACCCTCCGCCTTTGGTCGGCTGAGCCAAGCGAAGAGAACCTCCCAACCGAGATGAGCTTCAACGACTATCTCTCAACCCTTAAGGAACTCTCCTTCGGCCTTTATCCAGACGATTCGACTGAGAAAGGCAGAATGCTTAGGCTCCGTCAGCAATATTTCCTCGTCTCCGCCGGACTTCAGTCCGTC
>JAFZUD010000117.1 GCA_017618495.1 Bacilli bacterium
AACCAGGCATCGGGCCTGGGATTTTATTGGTTGGTGGAGCCGGCGAGAGTCGAACTCGCGTCCGAAGGATCTCCAACGAGGACGCCTACAGTTTAGGCTTCGTCGGAATTTAACTTACCGCTATGACGAAGTCAGAGAGCGGAAAGCTAGACCAATTGAATTTCACCATTTCACTCTAGTCAAAGGTACGTGGCTATTGCCTTTGTATGATGCCCGAAACGCTTGAGAGGCAAGAATCAAGCGAAGGACACGCTGCTCCTGGATCTGTGCCAGGAAACCCTCAGGTTACTGATTAAGCGCAAGCGTACGAAGCGCGCATAGCACGGTTCGCATGGATATAACTGTTGTCAGTTATTGGTTTTTGATCTTAAGGTTTATCAGACCACTGCAATCCAGGCCAGATCAATCCCCCGTCAAAACCGGAACGACCCCAACTATTAGAACAATCCCAAGTTTGTGCTTGGGTGATTTAGTATAACTATTTTTGAGGCATTAGCAACTTTTTCCTTTTTCCAAACCTAAAAGGTTTAATTGCCTAAGCACCAACTTTGTTGTAGAGTTTCCTTGCGTAAAATTACGAAACTACTATGGCAAAAAGAAAAATAAAAGCGACAACAGTCAAACCTACACAGCAAAAAGAAAAGAAATCATCGGGTCTTTGGGCCAACATTAAATTCCTTTTCAGCACCCTTATCTCTAACGACAGATGTATCGAAGGCGGAACCAAAAAGCCTTGGTATGCGGCTATCTGCGTGGCTATCGTGGCCTGCATTATCGCCGTTATCCCAACTATGGTCAGCTACTTCACCAGAAGTGGAGCCTCCTTCTTCAGCGGTCAGAATTACAGCCTCGACACTTCCTTAACCGAATTCGAGAAAGCCCTTCATGATGAAAACGTCTCCATGAAGATCGAGGACAACAAATTGACCGTCAACGAAGAAGATTGGAAAAAGGTCTGCAAAGACAAAGATGGCAATCAGGCTGACTTCTATGGCCACTACTACACCGTCAAAGAATCCAAGCTCGTTGCCGAAGGCAGCTCCTCCGAAGCTAATAAGCCAATCATGGAAGATGTCACCCACTGCGACCTCGCTGTTTACTACGTAAGCGACGCTAAACTCGCAGGCTCTTCCTTATACAACTACATCACCACAGTCATTCTTACTAAGAACGATCCAAACACCGGGCTCAACACCGCTGAGACCACTTGGTCCACCAACCTCATC
This sequence comes from Bacilli bacterium, assembly GCA_017618495.1. Classification (GTDB taxonomy): domain Bacteria; phylum Bacillota_I; class Bacilli_A; order RFN20; family CAG-826; genus UBA4951. Next base: position 1,227 of record JAFZUD010000117.1, read on the forward strand.
GTCTTCGGCGAAGAATCATTCGTCGCCTTCAAACAGCCTTCTGGAACTGCTTCCTACAAAGCTGCTATGCAGGGCAAATATGATTTCGCTGAGAAGTTCGATCTCAAGAACCTCTATAGCGAGAACATGAAAGGCGAAGCCTATGAGCATATCTATGGCACCGCCGAACACAGAGACGAAGTCATCGAAGCCTATAAAGGATTCTTCGCTGCTTCCTATGAAAGCACCAAGATCGCTCTTGCCTGGCAATACACTGGCATCGCCTTTGCCATCAACGTTGGCCTTGTCTTCCTCTATGGTCTTCTCATCTTCCTTATGACGAGAGGCAAAAAGACCAATCCATTCCATGTCCTTACCTTCTGGCAGACCCAGAAGATCAGCTACTGGGAGTCGCTTGCCCCTGGCATCCTCTCACTTATCGGATTCATTCCTCTCTTTGCGAACTTCACCATGTTCCTCTTCCTCTTATTAATGGGTGCGAGAACCATGTGGATGAGCACAAGACAGCTTCGTCCTCAGTACGACCAACAATAAGAGATAATAAAAACGCCTCACCGATTAGATGGGGCGTTTTCTTTTTGCTTATTAGTCGCCGTAGTCGCTTCCGCGGCTCTTGTCTTCGACGTAGATCTTAAGAGGGTCGGTGATGTCGTGGATCTCACGATAGATGAATCCGTCTCTCACGATGAATGGCGATTCGAAGTCGCCGGTGAAGATAACTCTTTCATTCTTCGCGACGATCTCATCGATGGCTTTCATGATCTCATCAAAGCGTTCCGCTCTCTTCTCTTTGAAGCCGGTTAGTCCGACATAGAACCAAGGCTCAACGAAGAAGAGGTGTCCTTCTTTGGTGGTGTATGCGTTGCAGAATGGGTTTTCTTTATCAACGTATGGAGTGTATTTGTCAAATTCTGGGTAAATCATAACGGTAAGTATTTTATCTCAAATATTCTATTTGTGATAAGGCTCGTTGTGAAGAATCTTGAATGAGCGGTATATCTGTTCCAAAAGAATGATTCTCGTCATCTGGTGAGTGAAGGTCATCTTCGAGAGAGTGAGCGTGGCGTTCCCTCTCTTTCTCATCTCGCTAGATAAGCCTAAGGATCCTCCGATGACAAAAGTGATTGAGGAACCTCCATCCCTCATCCACTTATCTAAGTGCGAGGACAACTCAACTGAGTCTGGTTGTTCTTTGCCTAAATCAAGAAGGATGACAAAGTCATTGGGTTTGATTTTCGCGAGGATCTTCTCGTTTTCCTTGTTCTTGACCTCTTCCATCTCGGCAAGGGAATCGCCTTTTTTGGAAGGAAGGTCATCGACTTCTTCGATGTCCACCTTCGCATAAGGAGTGAGTCGCTTAAGGTATTCGTTTTGGGCCTCTTTCCAGTAGGTCTCT
>JAFZUD010000118.1 GCA_017618495.1 Bacilli bacterium
GACGCGGTAGGTGACTTCGTTGTTAGCCATCTCTTTGTCGCCAAGGACAAGGGTGAACGGGATCTTTCTGACGATCGATTGTCTCATGCGGTAGCCAAGCTTCTCGTTGTCGCCGCTGATCTCGCACCTGATGCCCTCAGAGGACATGATGTCATAAAGCTTCTTCGCGTATTCGCCATGGACCTCGCCATTGACTGGGAGGAGGTTGACCTGGACTGGGGCAAGGAAGGTTGGGAAGGCACCGCCGAAGTTCTCGGTGATGATGCCGATGAATCTCTCAATGGAACCGAAGACGACGCGGTGGAGCATGACAGGCATGACCTTCTCACCGTTCTGGTCTACGTAGTAGCAGTTGAATCTCTGTGGGAGGTTGACGTCAAGCTGGATGGTTCCGCACTGCCAGGTTCTGCCCATGCAGTCCTTGAGTTTGAAGTCGAGCTTTGGACCATAGAAGGCGCCATCTTTTGGATTGATTGAGTATTCATGACCGCTAGACTCACATGCAGCGGCAAGAGCCTCTTCTGACTTCTTCCAGAATTCCTCGGTGCCGATATGGTCATCTGGCATCGTGGAAAGAACGATCTTATAGGAAAGTCCGAAGACGCTATAGACCTCATCGAAGAGCTTCATGATGTTTTTGACTTCGCTCTCGATCTGGTCTTGTCTGACGAAGATGTGGCTATCGTCCTGGGTGAAGGCGCGGACTCTGAATAAGCCATTGAGAGCGCCGCTAGCTTCGTGACGGTGGACGTGGCCGGTCTCCGCTAAGCGGAGAGGTAAATCTTTGTAGGAGTGGATTTCGTTATTGTAGACGAGCATGGCGCCAGGGCAGTTCATCGGCTTGATGGCGAAATCCTTCTCGTCGATCTTGGTGGTGTACATGTTCTCTTTGTAGTGGGCCCAGTGACCAGAGGTCTCCCAGAGTTCTCTCGAGAGCATGGTTGGGGTCTCGATGAATTTGTAGCCGTATTTGATATGGAGCTTCTTCCAGTAATCCATAAGGGCGTTCTTAAGGGTCATGCCGTTTGGTAAGAAGAACGGGAAGCCTGGACCGTAATCGGTGATCATGAATAAGCCTAATTCACGGCCTAAGCGGCGGTGATCGTTGGCCTTTCTCTTCTCTAAGATCTCGAGGTGCTCTTTGAGGTCTTCCTCGCTCCACCAGGAGGTGCCGTAGATACGGGTGAGCTGTTTGTTGTTGCTGTCGCCTCTCCAATAAGCGCCGGCGACGCTAAGAAGCTTGAAGTGCTTGATCATGCCGGTGGATGGGATGTGTGGGCCCTTGCAGAAATCAAGGAAGTCACCGTTTTGATAGGTGGTGAGCATCTCATCTTGGTGTTCATCGATAAGCTCTTGTTTGTATTCGTTTCCTTTGAAAGCGACCCTCGCTTCATCGGCGGTGATATCCTTACGGATATATGGGTTGTTCTCTTTGGCGCATTTCTTCATCTCGGCCTCGATCTTGGCGAAATCCTCTTCGGTGATCTTGGCATCGCCGAAATCGACGTCATAGTAATAGCCTTCATCGATAGCAGGGCCAAATCCGAATTTGCATCCTGGATATAAATGGGTCAAAGCCTGGGCCATAAGGTGGGAGGTGCTGTGGTTAAGCATCTCGAAGGCCTCTTTGGAACCTTTCTTGATGAATTTGATTTCCTTGCCTGCTGGCAAAGTCATTCTCATGTCGTAGATCTTCTCTTCGACGAGATAGCCGACATCTTCGTTTTTGTTCTCGCTATCGAATTCCTTGGCCAAATCAAAGCCATTGGCCTCGTCTTTGATTTCGATCTCTTTTCCTTCGTAGATAATCTTCATAAGTGACCTTTCTGGGCGAAAAAAATAAAAACGCCCTCTTCTCTTAAGGACGCTTCCGCGCGGTACCACCTTGCTTCACTCTCACGAGTGCACTTTCCTACTCTTAACGCGAATAGGCAACGCCTGGCTCATCGTCAGGGGCTCAGGAGTGGTACTCCATATGCCTATAGGCATTTGAGCGTGTCTCCGTCATCGCTAAACACATTCTAGAACCGAGAGGGCTATTGTCAAGAAAAAAGGAGATGACTGGCATCCCCTTTGTCTTTTATTTCAAGAGATCGACGATACGGAGCATCGAGATGTGCTTGTCACGTGGAAGGGCAAGGGCCTCGATGATGTCATAGTCGACGATTTTGTTGCTGACGAGTCCGACGCAGCGTCCGCCTTTGCCTTCAAGGAGGCAATCGACGGCGTAGCTTCCCATACGGGCGGCAAGAACACGGTCGAATGCGCTAGGCGCGCCGCCTCTTTGGACGTGGCCAAGGACGTTGACGCGGGTATCGAATCCGGTCTGTTCCTGGATACGCTTACCAAACGCGTGGATATCTGGATAGAGTTTCTCAGAGACGATGATGATCGCACGTTTGTGTGGATCTTCCTCTCTCATCTTTCTTAAGGTCGCGAAGACTTCCTCCTCTGGGATTGGGTGGTCAGGGGTGAGAATCATCTCAGCACCTTCGGCAAGACCGCAGAACAAGGCGAGGTCGCCACAGTGGTTGCCCATGACTTCGATGATGGAGCAGCGGGAGTGGGATTCGGTGGTGTCACGGATCTTATCGATGCACTCGATATCGGTGTTCATCGCGGTGTCGAATCCGATTGTGTAATCGCTGCAAGCGATGTCGTTGTCGATCGTGCCTGGGAGGCCGATGCAGTTGATGCCCATCTCGGTTAATTTCTTCGCACCGATGAAGGAACCATCACCGCCAATGACGACGAGGGCTTCGATTCCTTTGGATTTGAGGATGTCGACCGCTTTCTGACGGACGCTCTCCTCTTTGAATTCTGGTAAACGGGCGGTTCTTAAGATCGTGCCGCCTCTATTAACGATGTCAGAGACAGAGGAACGGTCCATTCTGACGATGTCCCCATCGACTAGACCACGGTATCCGTCAAAGATTCCATAGACTTCGAGTCCTTGGGATAAACCCGCTCTAACAACAGCTCTGATCGCGGCGTTCATTCCTGGAGCGTCGCCACCAGATGTAAGTATTCCGATTTTTTTGATCATTATCAAAACTCCAAATCACAACGATTATATTACATATATTTCTGGATAGTTAGGATTTTTTAGGGGCCAAATTTGAAGATTTTTTATCTATATAAAAGGTAGTGGACAATCTACCGAAAAAATGAGGATAAAAATGTGGATAACTCAATTTGCCATGGTTACAAAGTAAGTAATCATTAGTGAATATGCCTATTTGCGGACTTAGGGCATTGTGGATAAGTCCCAAAAATTTAGATATTGTCGAGAAAATAGCCCTTTTTTGAATAACGAGGAAATGATAAGATTGAGCAACATGAAAGCCACATTATCCCCAAGTGATATCTTTGAGATACGAAAAACTAGCGTTATCTCATCTAACGATTACGAGTACGCTCTCGATCTTTATGCTC
>JAFZUD010000012.1 GCA_017618495.1 Bacilli bacterium
ACACGAACTCTTCACAACCACTTTGGTTTTCGGTTTTGTCTCTGGCATCATTGGCGCCCGTATCTGGTACGTTGTCGGCAACTGGACCAGAGAATTCTCAGGTCGCCCATTTTATCAAGTCTTTGAGATTTGGAATGGTGGACTTACCGTTCTTGGCGGCGTCTTCCTTGGCGTCATCGTCGGTGCCCTTTGGTTCAACCACGAACACAAAGAAATCGATTGGAGAGTCGCTCTCGATATCGCCGTTCCAACCATCTTGATCGCCCAGGCCGTTGGAAGACTTGGCAACTTCACCAACGTCGAAGTCTATGGCCAAGCCGTCAAAGTCGAAGGCCTTTGGAACCTTCTTCCTTCATATGTCCTTCAGCAAATGAATCTCAGCAATGGCGGAGGCGCTTTAGCGGATGGCATGATCCACGTCCCTCTCTTCCTTGTTGAGGCCCTTTTTAACCTTGCTGGATACTTTATCATCGCTTATTTGGTTCCTGCTCTTCTTAAGAAGAAGCTCGCTCCAGGTGACATCCTTTCCTCTTACTTCATCTGGTATGGCCTTGTCCGTATTATCCTCGAACCATTAAGAGATTCGAACTTCAACATGGGTTCCGACAATAGTTGGAGCATCTGTAACTCGCTTATCTACATCATCACCGGTGTGGGTGGAATCTTATGCGCTCACATGTATGAGGCGATCAAGGCCAAGAAAGACAAAGGATTGACTCCTATCTGTTCTTCTCTTGCCATCCTTGCAACCCTCTTCTTCCCTCTTCTCCAGAGCGTCTCCTTATCGACTGATAAGGATGGCAGTGGAACCGTCACTCCGTTCACTGGCTTTGAGATCATGAGCAAAACGCCTATCTACATCGTCGCTTATGTTCTCCTCGCTCTTGCGTTAGTTTGCTTCATCGCAGAATTCGTCTTCTCGAAGAAGGAAGGCAAAGAGAAAGTGACCAAGTATCTCACGATCGGAGGCATGTCTCTTGCTGGAGTGTCTGCCGTTCTCATGATCGCCGGTCAGAACGCGATTGAAGCAAATGGCCTTTATGTGAACCTATCCTATGGCTTCTTCATGATGATTGCCTTCGCAATCTTAGGAGTGGCTTTAGCCTCATTGCCATTCTTCGCCGAAATGCATTTCAAAAAACTCAAAAAGGAGGAAGAGCTTGAACCGCAAGCCAAGTAGAAATGACTAAGACAGACATCATTATCATCGGTGCCGGTCCAGCTGGCATCTCTGCCGCCTTATATCTTGCTAGAGCAAATGCCTCTTTCGTTTGGCTTGAGAAAGCGGCCCCTGGAGGAAAGCTTCTCAATATCCATGAAGTTGGCAATTACCCAGGCATCCCAAATGCGAATGGCTTTGATTTGGCCATGTCTCTCCTTAAGAGCACCGAATCGCTTGGCGTCTCTTCCACCTATGGTGAAGTCAAAAACGTTCACAAAGAAGATGGCCGTTTCATCGTTGTCACCGAAGAAGAAACATATTCCGTTCTAGCGATCATTGTCGCCACTGGTTTATCAAACGTCCCAACCATCCCAGGAGAGAAAGAACTCTTTGGAAAAGGCGTCTCTTATTGTGCTACTTGTGATGGCCCTCTCTATAGAGGCAAGGTTGCCGCCATCTATGGCAAAGGCTTCCAGGCCCTTGAAGAGGCTATCTATCTCCAAGCCCTTGTTGGCAAACTCTATCTCATCACCCCAGAAGAAGAATATCAGGGCGAGGAGATGATGCTTGAGTCGCTCCTAAAGAATGAGAACGTCACTCTTCTTACAAGCACCAAAATTTCAAAAATCATTGGCGAATCCGCCTTATCTTCCATCGAATGCGAAGAAAAAGATGGGGTTTTTGAAATCAAAACCGATGCCGTTTTCCCTCTCTTCGGAGAGAAGAGCGCATCCGCATTCCTTTCCCCTTTGAATCTTGAAAGCAACCGTGGCTTCATCAAGGTCGATACGAATATGGCTTCCTCTTGCGAAGGCTTGTTTGCAGCAGGGGACATCGTCGACAAAACATTACGTCAGGTCGTCACTGCCGCTTCTGATGGCGCAATCGCGGCCACAAGCGCGTTACAATATGTACGGAAGGCAAAGAAATAATGGCTGAAAGCGAAAAGATCAAACTTCTTCTTGTCACCGGCTGCTCTGGCGCAGGCAAAACCACTGTCGCGTCGATCGCCGAATCTTTAGGCTATTACATCGTTGAGCAGATCCCATCATCGCTTGCTCTTTCTTTGATCGACGTCTTCAAGAAAGAACCACAGACCTATGGCAAGGTCGCTCTCTTCGTCAACCTCGACAAATTCGAGAAGGTCTATGACACCATCAAAGATGAGGAAGGCATTGAACTAAAGACTTGGGGACTTGATTGCTCTTTCGATGAGCTGATGTCCCGCTTCCGCCTTACCCGTCACATCCACCCGTTGCAGCCTAAGGGCTATACATTAGAAGAGTCAATCGCCAGCGATAGAACGAACATCGACAAGCTCAGGCCTCTTTTCGATATCTATATCGACACCACCTCCATGAGCGAGAAATACTTCCGTGCCTATGCCGGAACCATCATCGGCGAAGAGAAATCGAAGCTCTTCATTTTCTTCTCTTCCTTCGGCTTTAAATATGGTCTTCCAAGAGACAGCGAAATCGTCATCGATGCGAGACTTCTTCCTAACCCATACTGGGTTAAGGAACTCCGTCCTCTCACAGGCTTAGATGAGCCTATCAAAGAGTACCTTGAGAAGAGCGAAGTCACTGAGAAGTTCCTTAATGGCCTATATTCCAACCTTGACCTCTTCTTTGAAGAGATGATGAAGCAGGGGAAAGGCTATGTTTCCGTCAATGTCGGCTGCACGGGAGGACAACACCGGTCCGTCTATATCGCCCAAACCCTATACGATCACTACAAAGACAAATACAAGTGCACTATCACGCATCGTGAGCTCAATCGCAACGAGGAGGCCAATTAGTGGCCACTAGAGAATCCATATCCTTTGCCAGACTCGTGAAGGAAGAAAGCGCCAAAGCAGAGAGAAGCGTCTCTGAGAAGAAGGCGCTCCTTTCTTCGTTTGTGAGAATCAACGGATATCTAAGGATCAGAGGCAAGCAAGAAGGCTTAGAGCTTTCTAGCGAGAATAGCGCGATCGCAAAGTGCGTCTACCAATACCTTCATGAACTCTACGGAGTCGATGTCAGATTCGCCTACACCAGAAGCGCAGGCTTCCTAAAGAGAATGATCTACCACGTCATCGTCGATGATGAAGCAAGCAAGATCCTTGATGACCTTGAGGTCGATTTCTTTAATCCTGAAAGGCCAAAGAATATCATCTCCAGTTCCGAAGATGTAGCCGCTTACCTCACTGGAGCCTTCCTTGCCGGAGGTTCGGTCAATAACCCTCATTCCCGCTCATACCACCTTGAGATTTCTGTAAAAGATGAAGGATTTGCAAAGTTTTTATTAAAAATCTGGTCTAAATACCAGCCTCATCCTTTCTCATGCAAGCTAAGCAAAAGAAGGAACCAATACGTTCTTTATCTCAAGAGGGGAGACGAGATCAGCGACTTCCTTGTCCTTATGGGTGCGAAAGACCAGTGCCTCGTCTTTGAGGATGTCCGAATCAGCAGAGACTTCTCTAGCATCGGCAACAGATTAAGCAATTTGGATACCGCTAACTACGGTAGGGTTGTCTCAGCCTCGAAGAGACAGATAGAAGAGATCAATTACATCTTCAAAAAAGAAGGCAAAGAGAATATCTCAAACCCAAAGCTTCTCGCTTGCATGGAACTCAGGGTCAAAAACCCAGACGCATCTTTAGATGAGCTATCAAAACTCCTAAGCTCTGAGCTAAATACCGAAATCTCCAAATCCAACATCAATCACCTTCTTAGATATGTGCATACCCACGCGGAGGAACTAAGGAATGGCCAATAAGAACGATGTCCTTTGGCAACTTGGCCGCCGCATCGCTTTCCTTAGGAAAGAGAAGGGTCTTTCCCAAGTCGATCTTGCCGCCGATGCCGATATGGCTAAGAGTTATCTTTCAGAGCTCGAACTCGGAAAAAGAAACCCAAGCGTTCTCGTCCTTAGCCGCATCGCCGCCGCTTTAGGAACGACTTTAGAGGAGCTTTTCAAAGGGGTCGTTTCTATAGAGACGCTTTTGAGTTAAAAGTATGGATAAAAAACGCTTTTACGAAACCATCGTTTTCGATTTCAATGGGACGATCATCGATGATGCTTGGTATACCAAGGATGTCCTCAATGAGATGCTTACCATGCAAGGGCACAAAACCGTGACTCTTGATGAATATTGCACCTATTTCACTTTCCCGGTCTTCGAATATTACAAAAGAGTGGGATTCGTCCTCCCTCCCAAAGGGAAGGATGATTTTGAGGCCCTCGCCAAGTATTTCGTCAGAAGATATAGAGAAGGCTTCGGAGCGGTTAAAGTCTTTCCTGACCTTCATGACTTCGTGAAGTCCTTCAAAGGGAAGAAGAACCTTATCTGCCTAAGCGCGACAAAACAGAACGAGCTCTTCCTTCAGACGAAGATGGTAGGGGTTGATGAATACTTCGATAGCATCATCGGCACAAGCGACGAATACGCTTCAGGAAAAGCTGAGGTTGCGAAGAATTTCTTCAGCAAAACCCACTTGGATTTATCAAAAACCCTCTTTATCGGCGACACTCTCCATGATGCTGAGGTAGCCAAAGAGTTAGGCGCGGATATCATCCTCATCTCAAGAGGCCACCAAAGCAAAGAGGTCTTAGAGAATGGCACCGATGCCTTGATACTAGACTCACTAGAAGAAGCGAAGGATTATATCGAATAAGAAAAAACGGCACCGTGAGATGCCGTTTTGTTTTTATCTTTTGGCTTAGTTGCCAGAAGTCATGTTATCGAAGTAGCCTCTGATCCAGACGATTGGGGTTCCTTTGTCGCCAGAACCGGAAGTGAGGTCGCAGAGTGAGCCAATGAGGTCAGCGTACTTACGAGGAGTGGTGCCCTCAGAGGTCATCTTGCCGAAGAGGTTGGCGTCTTTCTCTTTGATGTCGGCAGCGATCGCGGCGCTTAATTCTTCACCAGAGAGATCCTTGTACTTGCCATCGGCAAGGTATTTGAGTTTGAGCTCGTTTGGAGTTCTGTCAAGGAATGGGGTGTGGAATGGGGAGACCACTGGGTCAGCGAGTTCCCAGATTCCGCCGATTGGATCCTTGAAGGCGCCATCGCCATAGACCATGACTTCGACGGTCTTGCCGGTGAGCTTCTTGATCTCTTCCTGGACTTTCATGACGAATGGCATGCCATCGCGTGGGAAGAGCTTGACTCTGTCTTCGTCGGCTTTGTTGGAACCAAGTAAGCCGTGTTCGGAGTTGTAGCCAGAACCATTGACGCTCTTGGAGAGGATGTCAGCGAGTCCGACGACTTTCTCGGCACCGGCCTTTTTGATGAGCCTGATGGTTCTTGGGGCGGTGTGGATGTCAGCGGCGATGACATTCTTGGTGTATTTGAGAACGGCACGTGGGTCGTTTGCGAGGATGATTTCGCATTCGGCGCCTTCGGCCTCAACGAATTCCTTGTAGTAGCCTGGGTAATCCATTCCGGTGAATGGGTGACGGATAACGCCGAAGAGGTTTCTCCATTCCTCAAGGGTGAAGACGTCCTTGAATGGGTCGACATTCTTCTCATCGAGAAGGTCGAGGCTGATAAGGCCGTTTCCGACTTCGTCGCTTGGGTAGCTAAGGACGATGGTGACCTTGCTGGCTCCACGCGCGATACCTTTTAGAAGGAGGCTGAAGCGGTTTCTTGAAAGGATCGGGAAGACGACACCGACGTGTTTCTTTCCTCCGAAGATGTTTTTGATGTCATCTGCGATGTCAGTGACATTCGCATAGTTGCCTTGGGCACGTGCCAAGACGGATTCAGTGACGGCGATGATGTCTTTATCCTCGATTGGAAGGCTATCTTCCTTGCTCGCGGCTAAAACGCTGTCGACGACGATTTTGGCGAGGTCATCGCCCTCTCTGATGATTGGGCAACGGACACCGATCGACATGGTACCAATGTTTCTTTTCATGTGGTGTTCTCCTTAAACGGACGAGTTATTATAGACACTCAATAGCCAATTGTTGATAAATATTTGCATTTTCCGCAAAAAAACTTTGGCGGCCTCCATACGAGTTTATGAAGAGGTCTTTTTCAATAATTAAGTGGCTGTCTAACTTCTTTTATATTATAGCCCTTCTTCTATGAAGAAATAATTGTAATTTTCTTTAATAATGGGGTTACCGCTAGTATAATTACACCGCAGTCTAATAAGGAGGACATGTAAGAATATGTCAGTAAAGGTTGCTATTAACGGGTTCGGACGCATTGGCCGTCTTGCTTTCCGCCAGATGTGGGGTGCCCCAGGCTACGAAATCGTCGCCATCAATGATCTCACCAGCCCAAAGATGCTTGCTCATCTTCTCAAGTATGATTCCGCTCAGGGTCGTTACGCTTTAGCCGATAAAGTCACCTGCAGCGAAGACGGAGCCGAAGAAGGCTGGATCGCCGTCGACGGCAAGAAGATCCGCATCTACGCCGAAAAAGATGCCAACAACTGCCCATGGGGCAAACTCGATGTTGACGTCGTTCTCGAGTGCACTGGTTTCTACTGCTCCAAAGAGAAGAGCCAGGCTCACATCAATGCCGGTGCCAAGAAGGTCGTTATCTCCGCTCCAGCCGGAAAAGACCTCCCAACCGTCGTTTTCTCTGTCAACGAGAAGACCTTAACCAAAGAAGACAAGATCATCAGCGCTGCTAGCTGCACCACCAACTGCTTAGCTCCAATGACCAAAGCTCTCAATGACGCTTTCCCAATCCAGAGCGGCATCATGACCACCGTCCACGCTTACACCGGTGACCAGATGCTTCTCGACGGCCCACACCGCAAAGGCGATCTCCGCCGTGCCCGTGCCGCCGCTTGCAACATCGTTCCAAACAGCACTGGTGCTGCTAAGGCCATCGGCCTTGTCATCCCAGAGCTCAATGGCAAGCTCATTGGTTCCGCCCAGCGTGTTCCAGTCCCAACTGGTTCTACCACCATCCTTGTCGCCGTCGTCAAAGCCGAAGAGCTCGACGCCGCCAAGATCAACGAAGTCATGAAGGCCGCCGCCAAAGACAACGCTTCCTTCGGTTACACCGAGGAACAGCTCGTCTCCGGTGACATCATCGGCATGACCTACGGTTCCCTCTTTGATGCCACCCAGACCATGGTCATCAAACTTGCAGAAGGTCTCTATCAGGTCCAGGTCGTCTCCTGGTATGACAACGAGAACTCCTACACTTCTCAGATGGTCCGTACCATCAAGTACTTCGCCGAACTCAACTAAGTTCATCAAGTCTTGAACTAAGCCACACCGAAACGTGTGGCTTTTTTATGGGAAAAATGAGCCTGCTTCCTCTCTTTCTCATGCCAATTTCCATACTTATGGAAAATTCTACTAGAAGTGCTATCATTTAACCGCAAGGAGCAAAGGAAAAATTTATGCTTACTGTTAAAGACTTAAAGGACCTCAAAGGCAAACGCGTCTATGTCCGCGTCGACTTCAACGTCCCACAAACCAACGGTGTCATCCGTGATACCAACCGCATCAAAGCCGCTCTCCCAACCATCCAAGAGCTGCTCTCCAAAGGTGCTCGCGTCATTCTTATGTCCCACCTTGGAAAGATCAAATGGAAAGAACCAGATCCAGAGAAGATCGAGGCCATGAAGAAGGCCAACGATATGGCTCCAGTCGCCAAAGCTCTCGCTGAGCTTCTCCCAGGCGTCAAGGTCAGCTTCTGTGCCGCTACCCGTGGCGAAGAGCTCACCAAAGCCGTTGCCGCCCTCAATGATGGCGAAATCCTTCTCGGTCAGAACACCCGCTACGAAAAGGGTGAAGAGAAGAACGATCCAGAGCTCGCTCAGATTTGGGCCAGCTTAGCTGACGTCTTCGTCATGGATGCCTTTGGCAGCGCCCACCGTGCCCATGCTTCAACCGTCGGCGTCCCATCCATCCTCAAAGCCGAAGGAAAACCAGTCGCCCTTGGTTACCTCATGATCAAGGAAGTCGAGAACCTCACCCGTTGCGTCGAGGTCAAAGACGAAGATAGACCATACGTCGCCGTTCTTGGCGGACTTAAGGTCAGCGACAAGATCAAAGTCATCGATACCCTTCTCAATAAATGCGACTACATCATCATCGGTGGTGCTATGGCCTACACCTTCCGCAAAGCCCGCGGCGAGGAAATCGGCAAGTCCTTCCTTGATGCTGACTCCCTTGATTACGCCAAGGCTTGCTTAGAGAAAGCCAATGGCAAGATCATCCTCCCAGTCGACGCCGTCGCTACCGACAGCTTCGAAGAGAAGGAAGGTCGCAAAGTCGAAATCTACAAAGAAGTCCCAGCCGACATGGAAGGCTGCGATATCGGTCCAGAGAGCCGCAAGCTCTTCGCCGAAGTCATCAGCAAGGCCAAGATGGTCTTCTGGAATGGCCCAATGGGCGTCTTCGAGCAGAAAGACTTCCAGGCTGGCACCATTGCCGTCTGCGAAGCCATCAAAGACCTTGAAGGCAAAGCCTTCTCCGTCATCGGCGGTGGTGACAGCGCTTCCGCTGCCAAACAGCTTGGCTACAAGCAGAACTTCTCACACGTCTCCACTGGCGGCGGTGCTTCCCTCGAGATGATCGAGAACGATGGCCACCTCCCAGGCGTCGACGTCCTCAAATAATCAAAAACCATGCGCAAGAAATTACTTCTCGGCAACTGGAAGATGAACAAGACCCCATCCGAGGCAAAGGCCTTCGCTTTAGCCGCGAGTGAGATGGTCGACTATGCCGTTGCCCATAACATCGAAGTCGGTGTTGCCCCAACCTTCGTGAGCCTTGCTGCCGTGAAGGAAAACATCAACCCAAAGTGCATCGTTGCCGCTCAGAACGTCAATGAGCACGACCATGGTGCTTTCACTGGCGAAGTCTCAATCGCCATGCTCAAAGAAGTCGGAATCGACTGGGTCATCCTCGGCCACTCCGAAAGACGTGAGTATAACGGTGAGACCTCTCCTGTCTGCAATCTCAAGATCAAGGCCCTTCTTGCCGCCAATATGACTCCTGTCTATTGCTGTGGCGAATCCCTCGATACCTTTGAGAAAGGTGAGACCAAGGAATGGGTTTCCAAACAAATCCGTGAGGGTTTTGCTGGGATTATTGCCGAAGATGCGAAGAAAGTCGTCATCGCTTATGAGCCAATCTGGGCGATCGGAACCGGCAAGAGCGCATCCAAAGAGACCGCTGAGGATACCATCTCCTTCATCAGAGGCGTTCTCCGTGAGCTTTATGGCGAGACCGCTGAGGAGATCAGAATCCTTTATGGCGGCAGCGTCAAACCAGCCAACGTCGCCGAATACATGAGCGAGCCAGATATCGATGGCGCCCTCGTCGGCGGAGCTTCCTTAGAGCCAGACTCCTTCAAGGGTCTTATCGAAGGCATGCTTAAGTAGTAACCAACCCGGTTATCTAAGAGGTCACTTCGTGTGGCCTCTTTTTTTGTGCACCTTGTTTGTCCTTGTTAAGAGGAATGACTTATACTAAAGGCAACCAAAGAAAATAAAGGAGAACCTATATGGTCAAATTTCTTATTTGCAGACATTGCGGCAATATCGTAGCCCTCGTCAAAGAAGGCGGCGGTGAGATTATGTGCTGCGGCGAGCCTATGAGCGAGCTCATCGCCAAGAGCCCTGCCACCGAAGGAACCGAGAAACACCTTCCGGTCGTTGAGATCAAAGGGGAAGAGGTTCTCGTCAAAGTCGGAAGCGTCCCTCACCCAATGGCGGAAGACCACTGGATCGAGTGGGTCTATCTCTACACAGACAAAGGCGGACAAAGGCGTCGCTTCAACCCAGGAGAAGCTCCTGAGGCAACCTTCCACATCGAGAAGGGCGAAAAGGTCCTTGAGGTCTATTCATACTGCAACAAGCACGGCCTCTGGAAGACCGTTTTATAAGTTGAACTTATAACGAATAGCAGGCTAGGGGAGACCCCGGTCTGCTTTTTCTTTTGCTTAGACACAAAAACTTTTTCGATTTCAGATCACTTTTTCGGTGAGGAAGCAAATCAAAGCCAAATTAAGAAAGTTTCGCAATCAAATCAGATTGCGAAAAAATACATACATTAGTAGTTATTAAGTAATTGGAAATACTGCCTATAAAAGGGCGATCCAAATAATATTTTTCCGTTTTGATTAACACCAAAAAAGCAGGGGACTGTACCTCATAAACTCTATGTAAGTAATAGGAGAATAAGGATTTGCGCGCGCGTACATGAGGCAAATTGTAAAAAGGCCGATGATATGTGGGAAAAAAAGATTTTTCAAAAAAGTGATGTTTTTCGCTTGACTGGTTTATAAAAACGCGTAAAATAACCCTCGCTGCACCTCTTAAGGATGACTTAAAAAGGGTAGCCGATTGGTATAGAAAAACCCCTGGTTCTGAACACCACGAAGAACTTCAAAAAATTCTTCAAAAAGTTGTTGACAGTAACCAAGGCAAAGCCTATATTAATCAAGCGCGACAAATTCGGGATAGCATCCCTTGCATGAGCAAACGTCGCAGCTGCTGATCTTTGAAAACTAAACAGATGTACAACATACACTAACGTCGATTCCTTATAATAAGGAACAACAATAACCAAGTAATTATTTTTGAACTAGAT
>JAFZUD010000119.1 GCA_017618495.1 Bacilli bacterium
ACCAAAGACTGCATCCGTCTTGGTGAGGCTTATGGCAACATTCTTGTTGAGAACAACATCATCGAATAACCCTAGCAAAACTAAAGAAAAACCCATGATTTGCATGGGTTTTTTGTTTATTTGTCGATGTATTTCTCAACGGCTTTGAGGGAATCTTGGTCATTGTAGATGAGCTCGAACTTACCTGTCTCAAGGGTTGGCCCATCGTAATAGGTTCCGTATTTCTTCCTGTACTCTTTTGGAGTGCATCCAAATCTCTTTAGGAACATTTTGTTCATGTATTTGGAATCGGAGAAACCGGATTCGTATGAGATTTCAAGCAAGGTCTTCTCTTTGTCTGCCATAAGACGGATACACTGTTCCATCCTTTTGATGTTGACGAATTCCTGGAAGGTCATGCCAAAGGAGGAAGAGAAGATATGCGATAAGTGGGTGACGGAGAGGTTCTCTTTAGTGGCGATGTCCTCAAGCCTGATCTGAGAGTCGAAGTTCGCATCGATGTAAGAGATGATTCTTTCCATCCTGCTCTTCTTTCTGTTGAACCTTTCCTTCTGGACCTCATTGATGACCTTGTAGTCGAGGTGGCGGTAGATGTAGGCAAGGGCTTTGGAAATAGAGGCGACGACATCGAGTTGGAAGTAGTTGGCCTCAGAGAAGTAGGCTTTCGCGGCTTCGGTGAAAAGCTCGCTGACACGGGCATAATCCTCAGCGTTTAAATAGGTGCGGAGGTTTCCGCTTTTGAAGACGGAGCTATGGATCTGCGGGAAATACTCCCTCAAGAAGTGATTGGATATCTGAATGAATAAAGATGTGGCGCCGCCAGAACGGACCTTATTATCGTCATCGAGATTCGAGGAAAGGCTATGGACGTCGCCGGAGTTGATAAAGATGATATCGCCAGGCGCGTACATATAAGTCGCGTTATTGATCTCGAGGATGCCTTTTCCGCTAAGGGTAAGCAAAATCTCGAAGTCATTATGAAGATGGTTCTCAACGAACTTGATCTTGTTGACGAACATCTTGATGTGCTTGACCTTGGGATATTTGACTATCTCAATACGTGAACTTTCCATAATTTAAAAAATCGAAAGAAAATGCGTAAATTATCTTACCCAAAAAACGCAAGTTTGTCCATATAACATGATTATCTATTTTTTGACTTCTTTACATTTCAAAAAGACTGGACAAATTATCCAAAAAATGCATGTCCCAAATCCTTGCATTAGTAGTGGCTTTTTAGGCAAAAAACGCTAAAAAAGTCCCATAAAACCTTAATTTCAGCAAAACTGTAATAAAAGAAAATTCTTTTTCCATCGACACTTTTTTGATCAAATTTTCTAGTTTTGAAGACTAAAAAGAAAACGGACAAATTTGTGTTTTTGCCCTTTTTCAAATATGGATTATGTTGCGGATTTTGACCCATCGAAACCCCTTACAAAAATAGGAAATCGCAAAATAATTTTTCTTCGCCTTAATAAGAAAAGAAACCAAAAATCGCAAGTTAATCATTTTTGGAAGCGCTCACATATTTTTTGATAATAGGCGACTATAAATATAGTTGCGCGCAAATGCGCAGAAAGGAAACTATGAAAAAATCTAACTTTTGGCTAGGTTTATCAGCAGTTGGACTCAGTCTTTCTGTCATTGCTGCTGCAGGTTCCACATTGGCTTTCGGCCCATACGAGAACCTCATCAACAATGAACTTGGACTGAACGTTCAGCAGATCTCGAAGAGCTTCCGTTCCGAATTCGCCGAGGAAGACGGCAGTCTTTCCGATGAAGGCTGGAAGAGAATGATCAAAGCCTCTTACGACTTCTGCGTCAAGGAAGAGGAACAGGGTTCCGTCCTTCTCAAGAACGACAACAATGCCCTTCCGCTGGCAGAGAACGAGCGTAAAGTCACCGTCTTCGGTTACAACGCCGCTCACTTATTCCATCGTTCCGGTGCGGGTGGTGCTGCCCCTAACGATGCCTATGTTGTCCGTCTCAGCGAAGCTTTCGAGAAAGCTAAGATTGAGTGGAACCCAACCGTCTGGAATCTTTACAGCCCAAGCGCCAAATTCTCCGCTGAGAGAGTCTCCGCTTCGAGCAACAGCGATCCAGAGCAACCAGTCAGCATCTACACCGATGCCGTCAAAGACACCTTCAAAGATTACAATGGCGCCGCCATCGTCGTCTTCCGCCGCTGCGGTACCGAAGATAGCGACCCAGCCAAAGGCGCCCTCGACCTCAAACCAAACGAGGCTGCCTTGCTTAAGATGATCAAAGACTCCGGTCAGTTCCAGAAGACCATCGTCATGATCAACTCCCCATTCCCAATGTCGCTTCATTACGCTGATGAAGAAGAGTATGGCGTTGATGCCGTTCTCTACTTCGGCGTTCCTGGCTACTATTCCATGGAAGGCGTTGCCAACGTCCTTATTGGCAAAGCCAACCCATCTGGCCACACCTGCGTCACTTTCCCAGCTCACTGCTCCAACAGCGCAGCCTTCCAGAACTTCGGCAACCCTGGCTTCAAGGGCAGCGGTGCCTCTGGAAACTACGTCATCTACCAAGAAGGCATCTACGTTGGCTACAAGTACTATGAGACCCGTTATGCCGACTGTGTCTTAGGCAGAGGCAACGCCGACGGCGATGCCGGTGTCTACGAAGAAGGCGATTCTTCCTGGACTTACTCCCACGAAGTCGCTTACCCATTCGGCTATGGTCTTAGCTACGTCGACTTCAAACAGAAGATGACCTCCCTCAGCTACAACAAAGAGACTGACGAGATCGAAGCTGAGATCGAAGTCGAGAACCTCGGAGACAGAGAAGGCATGGATGCCGCTCAGCTCTTCGCTCAGGTCCCATACGTTGAAGGTGGACTTCCAAAATCCGCCATTCAGCTCCTTGGCTACGAAAAAGTCACCGTTCCAGCCAAAGGCAAAGTGACCGCCAAAGTCACCGCCCCACGCTACTTCCTCGCTTCCTATGATCCAGAGAAAGATGGCGGCGAAGGCGGCTACATCCTCGATGATGGCAAGTACTACTTCGCTTGTGGCAATGGTGTCCACGAAGCCCTTAACAACATCCTTGGCAAGACCGCTCCAGGCAAAGCCCTCACCGACCACAGAGGCAACAGCTACACCGCTGACCTTGACTGTGTCAAAGAGCTTGACATCGCGGGTTCACAAAACGCCTATGCCAATTCCGTCTATAACAAAGATGTGGAAGTCAAGAACCAGTTCGAAGACGCCGACATCAACTACTGGGCCAACGACAACGAGAAGATCACCTATCTCAGCCGTGACAACTGGCAGGATACCTGGCCAACCGGTCCAGATCACAACATCACCCAGACCCAGGCCATGAAAGACGCCATGGATATGAGCAAGCTCTACTCCAAACCAGCTGATGCTCCATCCTACAAAGACGGCAAAGGAACCCTTTATTCCGTCGAACTCGATACCCCAATCAAGTTCTCAGACGTCGCTACCTGGGAATACGATGACCCACGTTGGGATGACTTCATCAAACAGATGTCCCTCAACGACCTCACCGTCTCCATGTCCGACAACCGTGGTATCCTCGCTGTTCCAAGCGTCGGTAAACCAACCAACTCCATCGCCGAAGGTCCAGAAGGACTTCTCATGCCATACGCTTATGGTGATGGCCGTTGGGCCACTGGCTTCGCCACCGGTCCTGTCTACACCTCGACTTGGGATCACAAAATGCAAGCCAACCTCGGCAAATTCTACGGTGAAGACGCCCTTTACTGCGGTGTCTCCGGTGTCAACGCCCCAGGCGCTAACATCTGCCGTACTGCCTACACTTCCCGTGCTTCTGAGTACATGTCAGAAGATGGTGTCATGAACTACTTCACCGCCAGCAACATCATCAAAGCTGCCCGCGAAAAAGGCCTCATCATGAACATCAAACACTGCTTCCTCAACAACCAGGAAACCAACCGTCAGAGAATCGCGACCTTCTGCAACGAGCAGGCGATCCGCGAAATCTACTTACGTCCATTCGAAGGCGCTCTCACTAAGGGTGAAGGCCTTGGCATCATGACCTCTTACAACCGTATCGGTCTCCGTTATGCCGCCGCCCACGACAAACTCGCCTTCAACGTCATGCGTGGCGAATGGGCCTACAAAGGTCTCATCATCGACGACGCTTTGACTGGTAGCAATACCGATAAATATTCAAATACCGCTGCCATGATCCTTGGCGGAACCGAAGTCTTCTGTCTCGACGGTGGACGTGGTTCCCTCATCCGTCAGCTTATCGAAGGCTCCGGAGATGATGGCTACTTACTCCAGCTTTGCCAAAAGGCAAACAAGGACATCATGTACGCCTACGCTCAGTCTTGGATGGGTGACGCCGGACGCGCTGCCGCTGAGGCTGCCGCAAAAGGCGAATCCGGTGAGGTCGAAGAAGGACCAAAAGAGCAGTTCAAGTGGTGGAAACCAGTCGTCGGAGCTATCGACGGCGTCATCGGCGCCTTCGCTCTTGCCTCGATCGCTTGCTTCGTCATCTTCACCTTTGTCAAGAAGGTCGAACCAAAAGATGTTGAAGAATCCACCGAAGGAGGTAACGCCTAATGATGAAATTCATTAAGAGCAAAAAGCTCGGCTACTGGTTCATGGTAGCCACCGCGATCCTCTCGCTTGTCTTATTCGTCGTCTATCTCGCCACCTACGAGCCAGGCCAATTCGGACATGGACACACCATGCCTAACAGCGCTGCCAGCTACGCCACCGAGCTAGTCTGGATCTGGGCGCTCTTCGCCTTCCTCGCTCAGCTTGCCGCTCTTGCCGCTCCTGAGCACAAATGGCTCGAGATCGTCGTCATCGGCTGCATCGGCGGAGCCCTCTTCGTCGAGATCCAGCTCTGCCCAACCGTCTTAGCGGCCCTTGCTACTGGCGTCGCTTACGAAGGTGGTTCTCTCGAACTCCATTTAACCTATTTAATCCTTAATCTCCTTGCTCTTGCCATCGGCGTCGCTTCCTGCTTCATGGATAGCATCGGTGACGAAGAGAAAGAAGAGCTCAAGAAGACCTTCGCCATGCCACGTTTCGCTGGCGCGGCCGGTCTTGCTGGCGTTCTCGCCATCGTCGGTATCGTTCTTTCCTCCAGCTTAGGCGCTGCCCAGTCTGGTCCAAACAATGCCAACGATCCAACCGCCTCCTCTGAGGCCCCAGCGAAGAAATTCGCCATCGATCTCCAGGCTGAATTCGGCGACAAGGTCGATCCAAACTACACTTTTGATCCAACCAGCGTTCACTTCACCAAAGAGAGCAACCCACATAGCGAAGACGCCACCAGCGCCATCCAGTCCGCTGTCGGAAGCTCCTATGAGCGTAGCGATGCTAACCTCGTCTACTGCTTCGAAGGCGCTTACGCCGAAGGCTGGCAGGGCGACTACTCCAAGCACTATGCCTATCTCTATCTCTGGGATGACGGCTTATACAACGGCGAATCCAACGGTACCAAGATCTACGGATATTGGTATGACACCGAAGATGGTGGCGAAGAAGGCGCAACCTTAGTCATGGTCGACAACCGCGGCCGCGACAACGACATGGTCTGCTCCGTCAACACCTCCAAGTTCTACAAGTGGGTCACCGAGGTTAAGTCCACCCTCAACAATGGCCGTACCATCAAGGCTTTCGGCTATTACTACTACCCAGTCATCGGCTTCTATGTCGACCCAGGCGTTGATTACGTCGTCGTCGAAAAAGAAGAAGACATCACTGACAGCATCACCCTTGGCTGGACCGGCACGAGAGTCCTTAACAACCTCACCACCGGCTCCGTCTTCGATGCCGCTGCCAACCTCAGGTTCGGATCCAAACAGGATACCGATGATCCAAACGTCAAGAAGATCACCGCTACCTGGAAGTCCTACACTTGGGATACCATGATCTACATCGGTTCAGCCCCAGCCGCCGAGGAAGCCCCAGCTTCCCCAGCCGCCGCTGAATAAGTAGCTCAAAACAAAAAACTGAGGTCACTCCTAGAGTGGCCTCTTTTTTATGCCTATCTAAAGATTAACCCCTTAAATAACGAAGAATTAACTAGTGTAAGGGCTTTCTAACCTATATACTTATCATGTTTGAAATCAATCACCCTTAAGGGTGATGTCAAAAAGGAGAAAACATGAAACTCAATAAGAAGATTCTTGTCCTCTCTGCCCTTCTTTGCATGGGTCTTGGCGGATGCGTCGGCCCAGCGAGTGGCGGCAGTGGAACAAGCGAAGAATCTATCGCCCCTTGGAGCGACCCAGGAACCGCTGACTTCACCAATCTCACCGAATTCGAAGAGCCTCTCGACGTGAGAACCGAAGATCAGAAA
>JAFZUD010000120.1 GCA_017618495.1 Bacilli bacterium
GCCTTCTACCGCAACAATGTCATCACCATCAAGAACATTGCTGAGGCCTATGAGCTCGCCAAGAATTCCGTCGGCACCACTGTTACCGACCTCCCAGTCGTCAAAGCCGAAGAACTCGGTCTTCCAAAAGATGCGAAGGTCTTACTCTTCAATGACGGCTTCATCACTGGCAGACAAGCCCGTTTAAGGAAGCTTGTTGATGATTCCAACCGCGACAAGTTCGCCGGTCAGATCAGAGAAGTCATCTTTGGTGGCCACACCAAGAAGTGGTACCACGGCATCGCCTATGTCGGACTTGCCCATGACTTCATGCTCAGAGCCCACCTCATGGTCCCAGAGGGATACGAGAACACCCTCTACTCCTGGATGCTCAACTTCCAGAACGCTGACAACGAATACTTCACTAAGTTATATAAGGAAAGCAAACTCATCGAAGGCGAAGGTGACTTATTCATCTACTCCGATCCAGATTGCTACACCAAAGACTACCCAGACGGACTCGCCCTCTTCGACAAGGATTACAACTGCGCCGTTCTCCTTGGCATGCGTTACTTCGGCGAACACAAGAAAGGCACTCTCACCCTTGGCTGGACCGTTGCCAATAGACACGGCTACACCTCCTGCCACGGCGGTCAGAAGAGATTCAACCTCGAAGGCAACAAGCAGAAAGTCATCTCTGTCTTCGGCCTTTCCGGCTCTGGCAAATCCACCATCACTTTGAGTGACCACGGCGGACGTTTCAACACCACCGTCCTCCACGATGACGCCTTCATCATCAACAACACCGATGGCTCCTCCATCTCCCTTGAACCTTCCTACTTTGATAAAACTCAGGACTACCCACTCACCAGAGACCAGTCCAAGTACTTCCTCACCATCCAGAACTGCGGCGCCACCCTCGACGACGAGGGCAAGATCGTCCCAGTCACCGAGGATATCCTCAATGGCAACGGCCGTACCGTTAAGTCCATCTTTGCCACTCCAAACCGCGAGTTTGAGTTCAAAGAGCCAACCAATGCCATCTTCTGGATCATGAAGGACCCAACCCTTCCTCCAGTCGTCAAGGTCAACAACCCATCCTTAGCCAGCGTCATGGGTGCCACCCTTGCCACCAAACGCTCCACCGCTGAATACATCCCAGGCATGGATCCAAATGCTCTTGTCATCGTTCCTTATGCCAACCCATTCAGACTCTATGAGCTCAGCAAGGACTACGCTTCCTTCAAGTCCCTCTTCGAGAACAAGAGCCTTGGCATCGACTGCTACATCATCAACACCGGTTTCTTCCTTGAGAAGAAAGTCAAACCAGCCGACACCCTTGGTCTTATCGAAGACATCGTTCTTGAGAAAGCCAAGTTCGTCAAATTCGGCCCTATCGATGAACTCGAATACTACCCAATGGAAGGATTCGAAGTCCCATTCAATGACCCAGAATACCTCAAGCAGCTCGCCCTCCGCATGAAAGACAGACTTGAGTACGTTTCCACCCTCGATGATTTCAACAAGCTCCCAGAAGACGCTCTTGAAGCCATCAAGAAGGTTGTTGCCGAAGCCGAAAAAGCTGCCAAATAAGGAGACAACATGGCCTTAAAAATCGTCGAAACATCACTTAGGGACGGTCACCAGTCGCTTTTTGCGACTAGGATGAACACCGAAGAGGTCCTTTCCGTCCTTAAGGAGTTGGACGATGCCGGTTACCATGCCATCGAAGTTTGGGGCGGCGCCACTTTCGACGCCTGCATCCGCTTCCTTAACGAAGACCCTTGGGAGAGACTCCGCAAAGCGAAGGCTCTTTGCAAGAAGACCAAGCTTCAGATGCTTTTCAGAGGACAGAACATCCTCGGATACCGCCACTACGCCGATGACGTAGTTGAGAAATTCGTCCAGAAATCAATCGAAAACGGCATTGACATCATCCGTATCTTCGATGCTCTCAATGACATCAGAAACCTCGAATGCGCCGTCAAAGCCACGAAAAAATATGGCGGAGAGTGCCAGATCGCTTTGAGCTACACCACCTCCCCTGTTCACACCATCGAATACTATGCCGACCTTGCTAAGCAGGTTGAGGCCCTCGGAGCCGATTCCCTTTGCATCAAAGACATGGCCGGCGTCCTTCTCCCAGATGATGCCTATAAGCTCATCAAGGAACTCAAGAAGAACACCAAGCTCCCAATCGAGCTTCATACCCACTGCACCGGCGGCATCGCTGAGATGACCATCCAGAAAGCCATCGAAGCTGGCGTTGACATCGTCGACACCGCTTTGAGCCCACTTGCTGGCGGCACCTCCCAACCATGCACCGAATCCCTTAACTTCGCCCTCAAGGGAACCAAATACGATCCAAAGCTCAACCTCGACTGCCTTAACAAAGGCGCCGCTGCGTTAAGCAAGATCAGAGCGAAGTACCTTGAGAATGGCCTTCTCAATCCGAAAGTCCTTTCCTTCAATCCAAACATCCTCAAATACCAGGTTCCTGGCGGAATGCTTTCTAACCTCATCTCCCAGCTCAAGCAGCAAAACGCTTCCGACAAGCTCGAAGACGTCCTTAAGGAAGTTCCAAATGTCAGGAAAGACCTTGGCTACCCGCCTCTTGTCACCCCTCTTTCCCAGATGGTTGGCACCCAGGCTGTCATGAACGTCATCTCTGGGGAACGCTACAAACTCGTTCCAAAAGAGATCAAAGACTATCTCCATGGCAAATACGGCAAGGCCCCTGCCCCAATCAACGAAGAGGTCCAGAAGAAGATCATCGGCGATGATGA
>JAFZUD010000121.1 GCA_017618495.1 Bacilli bacterium
GGCTGGAGCTTCGGCCTCAACGATCATGACATAGCCTTTGAAGGCAACGCGGTAGTCAGGATTCTTGAAGGAGATGGTGACTTCGCCAGCTTCAAGCTGAGCGCCAGCAAGAACGATGTCTTTTGGATCGCCATTCTTGGAGATGCCAAGATCCTCTGGAGTCTTGGTGGTATCCAAAGTTAAGGCAACAGCGGTTCCGTTGACTTTAACTTCGAAGGAACGGGAGGACATAGCTGTGCTGCCGTTGTTGAGGTAAACCATGCCTAAGGAGATGTTGTAGTAACCGGTGGTTGGGACGATGAGCTTGTAGCCGATGTCGACTTTCTTTGGCTTGAAGGAGCCTTCGCCGCCGGCGTTGGCGGTATCGACGTTGGTGGCAGCATCGCCTTCGTAATCGTTAACGGAGATCTTAGCGCCTTTCTTGTGGCAGCCAGAGCACTCGATTGGAGTGACGGTCTTGCCGCTGGTGTTGGTGGCTGGGGTGCCATCTTCCCAGGTATGGGCCTCTGGATCGAGTGGGAGGTCGACTTCTCTGGTTAATCCAGATTCGGCTTCTTTCTCATAGGCCTTACCGGCGTTGGTGCAGGTAGCTGGGGTGCTGGTATGGTCTGGGTCAGCTTCCCAAACGTTGTCAGCTCTGTTCCACTTGAAGGAATCGTTTGGCATCTCTTTCCAGTGGGAGATTTCATCTTTCTTCCATTCGGCGGTCTCGTCTAAGGCAGCGTGAGCGGAAGCGGCTTTGCCGATGAAGACGAAGTCGCTGATGGTGAGGTTGTAGGAGTCGACTCTCTCGTAGGTGAAGGTGTTTTCGCCATTCTTGAGGAAGCCTTCGCCGATCTCGCAATCTTTGAGGGTGGAATAGGTAACTTCGCCGATGGTCTGGGTCTCATCGCCGAACATGGAGGCATAGGTGGCAGCCTTCTTATCGCCGAAGTAGACGTTGGTGCCATTTAAGGTAGCTTTGAAGTTGCCGTGCTGGGCGCCTTTGGACTGGCTGTAATAGGTGCAGTTCTTGTTGGTGCCGCTGTAGTTGTCCATCATGCCACGCTGATAGAGTTTTCCATCGAGGTTGGCATCGAGGTTGAACTTGTAGCTGATGCTCTGGGTGTTGGCATCGAGTTTGAGGTAACCGTCTGGGGTGCCGCTCTTGATGGCAGCGCCGGTGGATAAAGCACCGTCAGTGGCTTTGAATTCGATCTTGACGGAACCATCGAAGTTGTTGGTGTACTTCTTGTAGGCGACGGTGCCGGCTGTGGCATCGGCTGGGACTTCGGTTGGAGCGCTCCATTCCTGGGCCTCTTCGACGACGAAGACGAAATCCTTAACAAGCATGTTGAGGGTCTTGACACGGGTGTAGGCGATGGTGTTGACGCCGGCCCTTAAGACGACATCACCGATTGGGGCGTATCCCTCTGGGGAAAGGCCATCACCGGCTGGGGTGCCATCTCCGAAGTAATCAAGATAGGTCTTGCCCTTCTGAGCGGACATATCGACTTCTTCGCCGTTGACTTCGATCTTGGTGTTCTGGGTGGTGCCATTGTTGAAGAAGCTGCTGCCAGTGTTGCTGGACCAGCCATCCATGACGCCGTAGAGGTAGAGCTTACCAGTGTAGTTCTTGTCGAGTTTGAGCTTGAAGGAGAAACCCATGTTGTCGCTGGTGACTTTGATGTAACCAGTTGGGGTTCCGCTCTTTCTGGTGGAACCAGAGTTCAAAGTGACGACGGATTCGTTGACTTTGAAACGGACAGCCTTATCGGTGGCTGGGGTTGTGGTGAGGGCTTTCTTGTAAGCGACGGCACCGGTTTCGGTATCGCCGGCTTCATCGGTGTCAGCGGCCCAGATGTGGCCAGTGGCATCGGTGGTTGGGCCAGCCTGGGTGGAAGAGGAGGCTGGGGTTGAGGATTTGGAAGCTGAGGTTGTGGTTGATTTGGAACCGGAAGCTTCGGCCGAGGCAGAGGTTTGGGCTGACTCGGTGGTTGGGGCGACAGAGCTGCCAGCAACTGGGGTCTGGCAAGAGGCAAGACCGAGAGCAGCTAAGGCGCCTAGGAGGGTGAGAACGTTTTTCTTCATGTTCTTTTCGCAACTAGTTGGTTGCTTTTTCCTTTCTTTATATTTGGGATATAAGGACGCGTCACGCTCGTGGCGTTTCCCTTCTCGCCACGATTTGGAGACCAAAAAAGGTCTTCAGCGCGTCTTTTTTTTGACTGCTACATTATAATGCGTGTATTTGCGTTGCGCGAGAAATTATGTTTTTTCTAAGGTCTCCAATGTTTTTCGTTAGCGCTTACACCCCCACTTGAAAGCCCTTTACAGATGAAAAGAGGTTTTTCTTAGGGAAAAAGCCACTTATCCATTTTAAGGTGGACATACACGCGTGAATGATTTTTAATAATCTAGTATTTCAGTTACGAGGTAATTATGAAAAAACAATTTATTTTTCTCACTTTGCTCTCCGCTTTAGTCCTTGGATCCTGCAACACTCCTGTGACCCCAAGCAACAGCAACGGCAC
>JAFZUD010000122.1 GCA_017618495.1 Bacilli bacterium
CCTTGTCGGTTTAGGCGTCACCGGATGGATCGGCCAAACTGAAGTATCGTTCCCATTAGATATGGGTGGTGGGGAAATTCAACTTACCGCCCCAATCACCACCATCAGGGAGACTGGCGTCAATCTCATCACTCAGGCTCTCCAGGCAAGCGGCATCGAAGCCGATCCAACAACCTTATTAGGTTTGGCGACTGCCGTTATCTTATCCTTTGTCTGTGTCATTCTCTTAGTCATCGAAGCTCTCGTCATCTGGATTGTCGGCGGTCTTCTTTGCACCCTCCTTTGGCATCTTCTCTTCAAGCACTTCCTTAGCTCCAGGGACGAAGATGGCGAAAAGGTCAAGAAACTCAAAATCATCTCCGCCATCGAGGAAGTCCTTGTTAGCGCCGCCATCTTGGCGATGTTCATCTCTCCTCTTACTTCCCTCGTCAACGTCGTCTCGAAGACTTATAGCAAGATTCCAAAGGGTGAGAACCACGCCGTGATGAGAGCCAATGACGAATGGTATGGCATCCTCACGGATGTAGTGGACACCTATGAGAATTCTCTCCTCTCCAAAACATTCTTCGGCTGGTACACCGATCCAGAGACCGGCCTTACCTTCGACGCCGCTTTGATCGACTTCATCACGACCGTTGATGTCGATGGAACCGGCGAAAAGAAAATCAGCGTTCTCCGCGAACTTAAGAACGTTGTAGAACTTGCCGGTACCGCTCTTAACGCTGGAATCTTCACCCAAGAGAATTTAGAGAACTTCAACTTTGCGACTTTATTGACCTCAGATGTCGTTCCAACCGCCATCCGCTGCATCGGACGCTCTGAGCTCATTCAAACCATTCTCCCATTCGGTCTCCAGTTCGCTCTCAACCTTCCGGAAATCGCTGAAGTTGTGATGACCGAAGAAGGCATCGATTTCGAACACTATGACCCAGCTGAGACCTTTGACGATCTCGCTAACCTTTGGGAAAGCGTCGCCAATAGCGGAATCATCTCCGACGTCGTCGACGAGGAAGGCAACTTTGTCAGCGACTCAGAAGACATTGCCAACCTCTTCAAACCAGAATACTGCGACATCTTTGATAGCTTCTTCAACATCTTCTCGAACAGTGAGAAGAAGGTTCTCGATGACATCATCAGATCCGCCCTTTATGTCCAAGCTGTCAGGGAATACGAAGAAGCCGCTCTTTCACCAGATGACGGCACGATCAAAATCGGCGTGAAAGACCTCCTCCCAGAATTAACCGCCGAAGATATCCAAAGAAGCGAAAGGGGATACGTCGTCGCTATCCCACAAGCGGTTAAAGATATTGATTTCGGCCACGAAATGCAGGTGATTTTTGATTCTTTCTATCATCTTGTCACCATCGACCCACAACTAATCAAAATCGTTATCGATTCCGTGAATGAAATGTCCAAACCGGAAGACGAAAGCGGAAGCGCTCCTTCAAGCAGTGGATCTAACCAAGCCGAGGAAATGTTCAAAGAACTTATTCCAGTCATTCTCGAGAACAAAGACGAGATGGAACACTGGATCGACGGCAAGGAAGCCGAAGGCACATCCGCTGACGACACCTGCTTGTTTGATTCAACCCTCCTTGCCAACGCCGTCCCAACCTTCCTTAAGGTCTTGGAAGACAGCATGAGCGAAGCCTTTAACCTATCCGATGCCGACGCTGTCGATTTGAGCGATCTCACAAACGATCTCAAGAGCAAAGAGACAATGGATGACAAGAAGACCGCCATCAAGACGGAAATCAAGGCCATGTTCAATGTCCTCACTCCGCTCCTTGATTCAGAAGACGGCAAAGAGCTTATCGAAAATTTCGATAAGATGCCTGGTTTATACTTCGATCCTAACGACGGTAGCAAATTCCTTGGTGCCAA
>JAFZUD010000123.1 GCA_017618495.1 Bacilli bacterium
CGTCTTAGTACCAAAGGAATCCCTTCTAGTCGTGGCAAATTGATCGACGAATAGGAGGAAATACCAATGATTTCGACCACGCTTCTCGCCGGTGAACTCGGCGACATTTTCGCTCTCGAAAGCGGAGAGCTCTACCGTTACGTCAATCTTCATGCCGTCGCGGATCTTTACGCCGAAAGGCCTTTTGGGAGTGTCTTCAAAGTCCCAGTCCACGCTTTTGGGAACATCAAAACATCTTTCTACTCTCTTCCTAAAGGAACCCGTGTCATCGTGCGCGGTTGGATTGAGACGAGAGATGAGATTGGGGTTGTCGTCATTTCTGAACTCGAAGAGCTTTTCCCTTTGCCGAAAGAGAAGAAAACGACTAACCCAAGAAAGCCATCTTCCAAAGAATTAAGAAGCGTCGCTTAGCCTATTGGCTACAAGGTGCTATAATTTGAGGCATGTGCAACAAGTATATTAGAATCGTACCTACTCTCGGTGTCAGAATCCTCCATGATTATCTGCACCATTTCAGAAAAAGAGCTAAGCATCCTGAAAGATACCCTTGGGAAGAAAGATGGGGAAAGGCTCAGAAAACCCTTCAGTCTTTGACCCGCCATTTCCATATGGATATCCGCGTTGAGGGTTTTGAAAATTACGAAAACCTCAACAAATCCGGGGAGAAAGCCCTGATTGTTGCAAACCATACCTCATTCTTAGATCCGCTCATCCTCATGTCTTTCATCAAGGAGCCTCTCCTTTTGGTTGGCAAAAAAGAAGTGGAGGAGATGCCTTTCGTCGGCGTCGCTTTCAAATCGATCAGCGGAGTCTTCATGGATAGAGAAGACCTCAAGCAGTCACTTAAGATCATCCTTGAGTGCAGCAACACCTTGAAGACCAAGAAAGGTTCCGTCCTCATTTTTCCAGAAGGAACGAGGAATAAGGACGCTGAGAATACCCTTCCTGCCGATTATCACGCCGGCACCTTTAAAGCTGCGACCCGCGTCGGCGCTCCGATCATCCCAATCGCCATGTGGGGCAACTTCCGTGGCCTAAAGACCAAGCCAGACTATAAATCGCTCCCAATCAGCATGGTTTTCGGCAAGCCGATCACCGCTGAAGAGTATAAAGACCTTTCTAGCGAAGAACTCGCCGAGAGAGTCCGTGAGTGGACCATCTCTCAGATTGAGCGTCTAAAGAAATTCGACAAAAA
This sequence comes from Bacilli bacterium, assembly GCA_017618495.1. Classification (GTDB taxonomy): domain Bacteria; phylum Bacillota_I; class Bacilli_A; order RFN20; family CAG-826; genus UBA4951. The sequence goes on from JAFZUD010000123.1 coordinate 1,196, forward strand.
GTACTTTGAAATGGGCGAACAAAAAATCCCTCTCCGCAAGAGGAAGAGGGATATCTTCGTCCGTTATGACTTCGATGAGATGAAGGAAATCGCCTAATCTCCGAAGATTTTCCTTTGTTTCGCCATCACTATGCAGCTCTTTGGATAGTGGTTTTTGGCGATGCCTTGGGTGACTTTGACGAAACCTAAGTTGACGTTATCGTAGCTCACGATGTAGAAGCCGTCTTCTTTGTCCATTGGGAAGGTGTTTCCGTAGATATAGGCTTTAGCCTCTTCTTCGGTGATTTTGACGGAATAAGAGACATCAAGATAGGCGGCGAGGTGGTGGTCAGGGATGAAGATTCCGCTGTCACGCATCTCGAAGAGCTTGACGCCGTATCTCAAAATATTGAGATGGCTGACATCAAAGTGCTGATATAAGGAATAGAATTTGTCTCTACGAAGCTCGTTGCTTCTCTCCTGAATGCCATAGTCTTGGCAGAAGAGTTTGTATCTTTCGTTGGAGATGATGGTCTTTTTGGTTTTGGAGATGGTTCCTGGCTTTTTGAGGAGGCAGATGAACTGTCCTTCGCCTTCGAAGTGGTTTGGATGGAGGCGAACAGCTTCCTTAAGGGCGCTCGTCCTATAGAAGGAAGGATGCTCTGGAAGAGGAACGATCTCGATTTCCTTATGCTTCTCTTTGAAAGCAAGGACAACAGCCTCATCTTCCTCGTAAGAGAAGGAGCAGGTGCTGTAAGAGATGATTCCGCCAGGTTTAAGCATGTTATAGGCGAGCTCAAGAAGCTCGCTTTGACGTTTGGCGTTGGCTTTGACTTTGGAATACTTCCAATCTTGCTCGGCTGCTTCGTTCTTTCTCATCATCGCGGAGCCGCTGCATGGGGCGTCGAGGATGATCTTATCGAAGGTGTCGCCGAAGTGGACGTAGGAGAAGACGAAGTCGGTGGAGGAAACAACGATGTTTCCGCGACCCATTCTCTCGACGTTCTGGGACATTTCTTTGGCTCTTGGGTAAGAGATATCGTTAGAGATGATGCAGCCTTTGCCATTCATGGCGATCGAGCAACCGATGCTCTTTCCGCCAGGGGCGGCGCACATATCGAGGATGACGTCATCTTCTTCTGGCTTAAGGAAGTAGTTGACCATCATGGCGCTGGCATCCTGGATGCTATAGACGCCGGCAAGATAGTAGAGGCTCGATCCGAAATCGTATTCCTCTTTGTCGTAATAATAAGCGTGCTCAACAAAAGGGTGCTTCCTGACGTTTGGGAAACGCTTGACGAATTCCTCATCGGTAATCTTGTCAGTGTTAATCAAAAGACAGTGGGTGGTTTTGCCCTCTTGGATAGCCTTTAGGAGTCCCTGAATTTCTTCTTCAGGAAGGTATGGTGCTAGTGAATTCTGAAAATCCATCTTTTCTATTAAAATAGAATCGCTCGAAAAAAATAAATAGGGAACGAAACAATTTTGAGAATTGTTAAGAAACAA
>JAFZUD010000124.1 GCA_017618495.1 Bacilli bacterium
CCCAGAGAAGAAGAGCAAGAAGGGCTTGATCAGCAACGTCATTTTCCTCATTCTTTTGACCGCTCTCGTGGTCACTCTTTTCTTGTCATTTGGCGAGATCCAAAAGATCGGTGAGACCCTCGCTCAAATCACAACCGGAAACAACTGGCTTTGGCTCCTTGCCGCTTTTGGAGCGGTTATCGTCTACTTCCTTCTTTGGCCAATCACTTTGAATCTCTTTGCCAAAGCTGCCGGCTCCTCTACTTCTAAAACGGATGCCTATCTCATTGGCTGCTCTGAGCACTTCTATAATGGCGTCACCCCATTCGCGACAGGAGGACAGCCATTCCAAATCTATTCCTTCACCAAAAGAGGCACTTCCGCTTCAGTTGCCACAAGCGCGGTCTTAGCCAATTTCGTCACCTTCATGATTGCGACCAACTTGATCGCTTTCGTTTCCTTATTCTTCTATCCAGAGATCACTAAAGGTTTAGCCGCCTTAAATATGGAATGGGCGAAGTATGTCGCTATCGTGGGCTACACCATCAACTTCTTGGTCCTTCTTTTCATGATTGCCTTAGGAACAAGCAAGCACCTAAAGAACTGGATAATCGCAATCATCAAATTCCTCACGAAGCCAAAGTTCTTGAATAAGCACTTCGCTAAACTCATTCCTTCATTTGAAGCGTATTGCGAGAACGCCCAAATAGGTTTCCGTTCTATCTGGGTCCATAAGAAGACCTTCATCTTCTCTCTCCTTATCAAGATAGTGACGATGCTCGTCTATTACCTTATCCCTTACTTCCTTATTAAGGCGGTTGGGCTTAATGCCTCGCTTTATGATACGGAAGGCATGAACGCTTTGATTGTCTTGTTCGCGACATCATTCGCCATCACTGCTGTCGTATGGGTTCCAACCCCTGGAGGAACTGGTGGCATTGAATATGCTTTCTCAATCGTCATCTCTTCTGTCTGCTTGATGGCGAGCGCGAACTCCGGCGCCGCTTTAGCGTTATCTCTCCTTTGGAGACTTGTCACATATTACTTCACTCTCATCGTCTCATTCGTCTTCGTCTGCATCTTCCAAGCTAGAGACAAGAAGGCCTTATCCATGACGGAGGAAACCCCTAATGTATAAAGGTCCTTTGAATGTCTTATATGCCGGAAACAAGGGTTACACGATGGCCTTATATCTTTCGCTTGAAAGCATGGCCAGAAGAACCAAGAACCCTCTTAAGATCCATGTATTCACGATGACCACTGGAAAGGTCATTGGGATGGACGAAGAAGATAGGCTTCTCTTAGAGAAGATGCTTAAGGACTTTAACCAAGAAAACGAAATAACCTTATACGACGCCTCAAAGATGTATGAGGAAGAGTTCATGAAAGGTCCTAACACCAAGAATGTCTTCTTCCCTCCTATGTGCTTGCTTAGGCTATTCGCGGAAAGAATCCTTCCTAAGGATATCGATGAGCTCCTCTATCTTGATGGGGACACTCTCATCTATAACCCTGTTGAGAACATCCGTGAGAACGATATCTCCGAACATGAATTCGGCGCCGTTCTTGATTACTTAGGAAAGACCTGGAAGAACAAGAACTATTTCAACTCAGGTGTCCTCTACTTCAACATGAAGAAGTGCCGTGAGACAGGCTTATTCGAGAAGTGCATCGAATTCGTCATGACGAAGAAAGCCTTCTTCCCTGATCAAGACGCTTTAAATAAGAAGAACCTCTCCCATTTGGTCATGCCAACGAAGTTCAACGATCAAAGGGATGTCTTAGAAGACACGGTCGTCAGCCATTACCCAAGAAGGATCTGGAAGTTCTATGACCCGGTCAAACCTTGGATGATCAAAAGGATGCACAAAGAATATAAGCGTCACAACTTCGACATCGATTACGATTACTATCTTGAGCACTTCCCATTCGAAAGATACGGAATGGAGAAACCCAAGAAAGATTGGTAAAGAAAAACGCCTCACTCCGAGGCGTTTTGTTTTTCTAATTTCGATTAGGCCTTTTTGGCGATCTCGGTGGATTTGGTAGCGGCAATCATGATGTATCCGCCGAAGGCACCGGTAACAGCGCCGACGACAAGGTTCATGATTGGGAAGCCATAACCCCAGTTCTTGCCACCGAAGATGTAGGTCTTGCCTTCTTCGAGAGCGTAGTTGAGGTGGATGCCGTTGTCTCTCCAGACGATGGTGAGAACACCATAGACGACGAGGCCGATCGCAATAGCGATAGCAGCACCGCCAGCCATGAGACCTGGAACCTTAGTTCCGTTCTTGAACTTGTTAAGCCAAGCAAGAAGGAGAAGGACAAAGGCGACTAAGCTGGAAAGAGTCATGGTGAGAAGGAGGAAATTGATTTCTCCCTGCTTCCAAGCGTTGAGTGAGGTGTTGGTAGCGTTGACGATTAAGCTGAGGCCAGCTTCAAGGGCGATAGCACCGGTGAAGACCATGGCTCCGCCGATGAATCCGCGGAGAAGAGGCTTCTGATCTTTGCCATCATAGAGCTTGACCATTGGAATGTTGGTGGCGATGAGGAAGAGGATGGCGAGCAAGAGAGACATAACGATGACGAAGACTAAGTTGCTGTCAGCGCCATTGTTTCCAGTAAGGTCGAAGAATAAGACAGCCTGGAGAAGGAAGAAGATGCCAGCGGCCCAACCTTCAACGATGAGAGTGGTGAGGGCTTTGACGACTGGTTCATCATCACGTGGATTCATAAGACCTTTGATGGCATAGAAGAGACCGTAGCCAGAGATGGTAGCAAAGCTAAGACCGGCAACAGCGAGTTCTAAGTAAAGGAGATAGGCTCCACTGAATAAGTTCTTGGTGAAGTAAGTTGGATCAGTTCCGAAGTACTCAGGAACAACGAAGGCGCCGAAGTAAAGACCAAGGGCACCAAAGGCGAGAACGATGAGAGCGTGCGCTAAGAAACTCAAGGTTCTGGATGTGTTTGCATATTTCATAAACAACCTCGCTCGCAAGGGCTTCAAAAAATAACGGGAAGCCGTGCAACTCCATTATTTAAGTCTATCTTGAAAAGATAGTCAATTATCAAAGGGGAATTTCTTTTAATTCCCCTCAAAAAAATCCTCAGCGGAAATCGCCTATTTTTTGAATTTTAAGCGGTTTTTGCCAAGGATTTTTTGTTTTTAGAGGGATTTGAAGACGATTATCGCGCTGAGGAGTGACCAGGCGAGATTGTAACCGCCACAATTGCCATCAACGTCAAGGAGTTCGCCGATGAGATAGACGCCCTTCTCCTTTTTGGAGGAGAGGTTCTCATCCACTTCATCTAGGGACAAACCACCAATCGTCACCTGGGAATAATCAAAGCCATAGTGGTTCTTGACGGAGTATCTAAGATTCTTCATCGATGTGGCAATGCATAAGGCATCCGTTCCTCTGGAACGAGCAAGAATATGTTTCTGAAGAGGCTCAACCAAATAGGAATCAAGGTAGAACTTGCTGTTGAGGGCTTCGTCGTGAGCGAGTCTATTCATCAACTCCTCAAAAGTCCAATCAGGGAAAAGATCCACCACTAATTCGATGTCTTTTGGATTAGAGTGACGGTAGATCGCACTTTCGGCGTTGAAGATGACGATGCCAGAAATACCATCGTTCTTGTAGAGTATCTCACCGTTCTCCTCAAAGATTTTATCTTTGCCTAAAAAGGCTTTGACGTTTGCTTTATGACGGACACCTGCTAGAGGTTTGATGTCTTTGTCGTTAAGGACGAGAGGGGTTAAGCCTGGTCTTGGCTCAACGAAGTCATAGCCATGTTTCTTAAGAACTTCGTAGAAGCTTCCATCGCTTCCAAGTTTTGGATCGCTCTTGCCACCAGTTGCGATGACGAGCTTATCAAAGGTTTGGGTTTTCTTATCTGCCTTAACCTCGATTTGTGAGCCTTTTACTTCGTAATCGGTCACTCTTGTTTCAGAAATGAAAGTGACACCCACTTTCTCAGCGAGTTTCTTTAGGTATAAGGCGTAAGCTGGCGCGCTCTCAGAGAGAGGATAGACATAATCGCCGTTGTAAGTAAGTTCGATGCCAAGACTCTTAAGAACGCCTTCAAGGAATGGGTAAGGGTATTTTTCAAGAATCGGCCCCATGAACTCTGGGTGATTGTATTTCTCTTTGGAGAGATTCTTATTCAAAAGATTGCAGTGTCCGTTTCCGGTCGCATAAAGCTTCTTCGAAAGCTTGCTTTCCTTTTCGAAAACCACCACTTCGGATTCTGGGTGTTTGATTTTCAAAAAGATGGAGAGATAAAGGCCGCTTGGACCACTGCCGATAATACCGATTTTCATCGTATGTATTTTAGTCTAGATGGAGAGGATAGACAAAAAGAAAAGCAGCCGTTTTGGCGGCCGCTAATTTCTCGAGATTATTTTTCTTCCTCTTTTTTCTCTTCTTCCTTTTTGCCGTGCTTCTTATCGTACACATCGATTTCTTCATCGATGATGGATTGAGCTTGGCTATGGTAGACGAATTTCTTCTTTGAGGTGAAGAACTTGTCGAGCTCTTCTTGGACGATCTGACGGAAGGAAGCGTGGGTAAGAATTTCGCCTTCCTTCTTCTCCTCGACGACCTCTTCTGCTTCTTCTTTCTTGAGGGCTTTCTCGCCTTTGAAGACGAAGAAGGCTCTAATCAAGAAGCTATAGAGAATCATGGCGATGAGGGCAATGCCAAGGATTCCAAGTCCGCTTGGGGTGGATTTGCCACCATGAGCGAGGACGTGGTTGATGCTAAGGGCGGTAAGGCTGTAATGGAGAGGGTTGGTTGGAACGATGATCTTGGTAAGGAAGATGCCAAGATGGATAAGCGCTAAGAGGAGAACCAAGCCAAGGAATGCGCTAAGAAGGAATTTAGGGAAGGTAGCCTTTCCTTTGCCTTTCCAAACTATGAGGTGGTTAAAGAGATAACCAGCAACGAGGTAAAGGACAAATGAGGCGCAGGTCGCGATGATCCATTCAATGAGCTCATTCAAATCAAGGATAGGAGCAACGAACTGGAGTAAGCAGAAATGCGCACCTAAGGCGATGACGATTGTGAGAAGCTCAAAGAGAAGGAATTTGACGAAGCGAGGCATCCCCTTCTTCTCTTTCTTTGGTTCGACTTCTTCAGCGGCTGGTTCAGAAGTTTCTTCGGCTTCTTCCACTTTTTCAATTTCTTTTGGTTCTTCAGTCGCCTGTTCTAACTCAGGCTGTTCAGACTGAACTTCTTCTTCTTTTATTTTTTTCATGGTATGTACCATCCCTTTATTTAAGGATACTAGAGACAATCGATTTCTTTAAGATAATCCTCAACAAATGCATCACTTGGCATCAAAAGGTCACCTCTAGGTGAGAGACCAACAGTACCGATTTTGATTCCGTCAGGCGTGCAGTTTCTCTTGAATTGGCTCTGGAAGAAACGCTTGAAGAAGACCTTAAGCCATTTCTTCAAAGTTTCGTTATCGTACTTGTAATTAAAAGCCTGTTGAGCGAGGAAATAAAGTTTCTTTGGTGAGAATCCATAACGGAGATAATGGAAGATGAAGAAATCCTGGAGCTCATATGGGCCAACTTTGTCCTCAGATTTCTGGACGATTTCGCCTTTGGCTGAAGGCGGTAAGAGCTCAGGGCTGATAGGCGTTTCGATGATGTTCATCAAAGCGGTCTTCGTCTCCGGGTGCATGATCGCATATCCCTCAACAACATACCTGACCAAGGTCTTTGGAACGGAAATGTTGAGATCGTAGAAGGACATATGGTCACCGTTATATGTGCACCAACCAAGAGCGGCTTCAGATAAGTCACCGGTTCCAACCATTAAGGCATCTTCATCGTTAGCGACATCCATCAAAACCTGGGTTCTTTCACGGGCCTGGGCGTTCTCATAGGCAACATTCTGATTTTGTTCGTCGTGCCCAATGTCTTTGAAGTGCAAGCGCACGGAATCACCGATGTTGATTTCACGGAAAGAGACACCGAGCGATTCCGAAAGAAGAGTAGCGTTATTGAAGGTTTTCTTGCTCGTTCCGAAGGATGGAAGAGTGATGGCGATGATGTCCTTGAGGTCATAGCCAAGTTTCTTGAAAGCCTCAACGGAGACAAGAAGGGCAAGAGTTGAATCAAGGCCGCCAGAAAGACCTAAGACAATCTTTTTCTGATGGACGGTTTTGAGTCTTTTCACAAGCGCCATGCTTTGCATGGTGAGAATGAGATTAACTCTTTCAAGGTCAGTTTCTTTGGTTTCTGGGATGAATGGGTTCTTCGCGTAGTGACGGGTCAAAGCCTTAGGAGTCTCTAAAGGCATTGAGAAGAAGATCGTTTGATAATCGTTATCGTATTTGGCTTTGAATGAATGGTTTCTGTTTCTTTCGGCTTCAAGAAGCTCAATGTCGATCTCGGAAATAGCCTTTTCCATCTTGAATGGGGCGGACTCACAAAGAATCTTTCCGTTCTCGGTGATGATGTTATGACCACCGAAGACCATGTCGGTTGTGCTTTCACCATCTCCAGCGTTGGCAAGGATGTAGGCGGCCGTCATTTTATCTGAAGCCGTCTTCAAAAGGCTTGTGGTGTATTCGGCCGAACCAATAAGCACTGGGGTGGCGCATAGATTAAGAATGACATTCGCGCCTGCTTGTGACGCTTTCGCGGAAGGCACCTCAATGTTGGAGATATCTTCAGAAAGCTCAACGGCGATTCTGAGTTTTGGGTAATTAGAGTCAACGAAGATCAAATTGGTTCCAAACGGGATCTTTTCTCCAAGAAGATTGATGTAACCCTCTTTCGGTCCCTCGGAGAAGTATCTATTTTCGGATGGATAGGCTTTTGGAACGATACCAAGGATCTCACCGCCATAGTAAACGACACCACAGCTATATAGTTTTCCGTTGCTCTTGATTGGAGCGCCGACAGTGAAGAGAAGGTCGTTCTCTTTGGAGGTTTCTTTAAGCTCAACAAGGGCTTTCTCGACTAATTCTTCAAGAGTTTTGTTGAAGACCAAGTCACCTAAAGTGGCAGAAGTTAGACATAATTCTGGCAAAACAAGAATTTTGACACCTTCTTTGCTTGCCTC
>JAFZUD010000125.1 GCA_017618495.1 Bacilli bacterium
GAGTGTTTTTTCTTTTAGAAAAGATATGGATTTTGCCTTTCCTTTTTTTGTATAATGTGCCCGCGTTTCACTTTGAACGCATTTATACGGAAGGAGAATAAACAACAATGAATAAGAAAGCATTAACACTAATCGCACTCGCCACTCCCTTAAGTGGATGTGCAAATAATAACCAAACAGCCGAAAGTTCATCATTAGAACCAATCCCAACTAAAGTGGACTGCAATGAAATCACCGTCATGCGTAATGGTGTGGAATACGATTGGCACCGTTACGAAAGCAATGATGCCTGTGTTTTCGAATACTCCAACATCGACGATACGAAGATGGTCTATCTTCCAAACCATTACACGTATTACAACGAAGACAGAACAGTAGAGCATGATTCAAAGGTCTATGTCACCGAGGATGGTAAGTCTGAGGAGTTCTATTTCTCCGACTTCATCGGTTTCCTCAAATATGAGGTCAACTATTACATCGATATTGAGAAGAAGGTTCTCGACATTGAGACCAAATGGTCCTTATGGGAAAAAGCGGATCCATACGCTGTAACCATTGGTATCAACAAAGAGATCAGGCCATCTGATAATGCTCTTGCCTTAGAATGCGCGAAGAAAGGTTATTACACTGGTATCAATGCTGCAGGCTCCACATTCGTCACTTTGAATATTGATGATATGGATGGATCTTTAGAGAGACACAAGTACGTCACTTATCCAGAGGACGTCACGTTTGAGTACACTCCAAAGTGGTCTAACAAATAACTTCAACAAAAACAAAGAAGTCCCTGCAAAACGGGCTTCTTTTTATTTGAAGTCATGAATAAGTCTTTTTTCGCTACACACTGTTTTACAAATCTATTGCCCCAGATACTGTCTATGCTTTATTCTTTATGTAAAGAAAGTACATAAAAAAGTCATGGGGTTATTCTCGTGACTTGGGGGATTTCACATATGTGTTTCAAGAAAAAGACTGACAACATTGCCACGACTACTTTTGTCGTAAACGGAGACCACGAAGACGGCAAAATCACCAACCTTCCATCCAACGTTGGGAAAATCAGATTAGAAACGGATAACAAGAATCTTTTCTACCGTGCCTATGGTTTGATCAAGAACCCAGATACCAAATTCATCTTATCCGCTCCAGGATGCGAGATGATGATCATCAAAGACGGTGTCTCTAGCGAGCCTCTCGCCAACGGTTCATATCCAGCCTTCAAAGAAGATGAGATCGAAGTGAAGAAACCATTCTTCGGCAAAGAGAAGAAGAAGGTCAAAGAAGATACCATGTTCGATGTCGTCGTCTTCAACCAGAACCTTTCATATGAAGGATTCTGGGGCATCCCTAACCCAATCCCATTCAGAGATCCGGAAACCGCAATTCCAGTCGATATCAGAGGACGTGGCAAATACGATATCAGAATCGCCAATGTCCAGAAGTTCTTCGAGAGAGTCGTCGGCAGCAACCGTGACTTTAAGATGGAAGACTTGCTAGAGAGAATCAACGACCACGTCGTCCATATCCTCAAAGAGAAATTGACCCAAGTCATCCATGAGCATCACTTAGGCTATATCGATCTCTCACTCCACGAAGCTGAAGTGGCAGAAGCCATCCAACCTTTAGTGTCCGAGATGCTCAATGAGCAATATGGCTTATATTGCCCGATCTTCTCAGTCGAGCAGTTCTTCATCGACGATGAGCAGCGTCTTGAGATCGAAACCTTCCTCAAGAACAACAGAGACGAGAAGAAGTTCAAAGCGGACGCCAAAGAACTCGCTATCGAAGCCGAGAGACTCGATGACAAGAACTGGGAGAGAACGAAGTTCCTCATCGGCTTAAGAAGAGAAGACGAATCCAAGTACTTAGAGGTCATCAAGATCTTAGGCTATCCACATGAGCCAATGTATTCCGCCGGCGCCAAGAAAGCCGCCGAAAAAGAAAAAGAGGCTCCCGTCAAAAGATACTGCCCTAAATGCGGAGCCGAAGTCATAAGAGGCGAACCATATTGCCCATCCTGCGGCGAACCTTTAGCCCCAGTTGAGAGAAAATGCCCACACTGCGGAAAGACAGTGAAGACCAAAGGCAAATATTGCCCACATTGTGGCAAGGAGTTCTAGTCATGCGTTGCCCGAAATGTGGCTCTAACGTGCCAGAAGGCAAAACCAAATGCCCTCATTGCTTCGCACCGATCTCATCTGATCAGCCATCAAGAAGCTTCTCTGTGAATCCTCAAAGCGGATATAGGCCGAATAACGAAGCCTACACTCCAAAGAAGAGTTCCGCTGACATCTATGAGAAGAATGTCTCTTCTGTTGCCATCATCACCGTCAATATCTGCGACAAGAACAACAACATCATCTCATCCTTCACCGGCAGTGGCTGTCTTATCTCCAAAGACGGATATATCGTCACCAATACCCATGTCGTTTATGACGAAGACCATGATTTCGTTCCATCTACGGTAGAGGTTCAATTAGACGGCCGCAAATACGTCGGCAGAGTCTTAAGAACCCATGAGCCACCAGGAGAACATAAGATCTTAGATGATATCGCTCTCGTTAAAGTGGACGCATCTTTCCCTACCTGTTTAGCTTTAGCCGATTACAACACCGTCAAACCAGGCGATGAAGTCACCGCGATTGGAAACGCTTTAGGCTGGGGCATCAATGTCACCCGTGGCATCGTTTCCGATACCCAAAAGTTTTTCAATGGTGAATACGTTTTAGCCTCAGATGTTGGCATCAACGGAGGTAACTCCGGTGGTCCTCTTTTCAACAGCAAAGGAGAGATCATCGCCATCTGCGATTGCACGCCTAAAAAAGCTCATGAGGCGATGAACTTCTTCATCCCGGTCAACCACGTCAAAGAGCTGCTTAAGAGCTGGGGGTATAGTTTCTAATTATGTCAGACATCCCCATCCTCTGTCCTAACTGCGGCAGCCATGAAACGGTCGATCAAAACCAAGAGACATTCAAGTGTCATCACTGCTTTAGAACTTTCCCTACGAAGGAATCTAAGACCGTTCTCGATTCGACGCTGCGTCGTCGTTTAGATGACGCTATCACAAAAAGAAACAACTGCGACTTTGAGGACGCTGCTTTAATCCTCGAAGATTTGGTCTCCGCCCATAACGATGTTGCGGAAATCTATTATCAGCAATTACTGACTGATTATGGTGTTTCGTTTGTCTCAGAGGATGGAAACAGCATAACTGAGAAACCTGTCATCTCATCCGTTCAGCAAGAATCTATTTTCTCTAGGAGAGAATATCATCAGCTCGAATCCTTGCTCTCAAACCTTCCAAACCAGCTAAAGAACTACAAGGCCCGTTTAGAAGAGATTGAGAATATCCGCAAAGAATCGATGAAGGCAATGGAGGAAATCGAATCCTTCGATGTTTTCATTTGCTACAAGAGAACGACTGATGATGGTGATTTGACCCACGATTCCAATACCGCAGGTAAACTCTATAGAAAGCTGACAAGCTGGGGTCTTAATGTTTTCTACGCAGAAGAGACTCTTTATCACAAATACGCTGGAAGGTCTTTTGAGCCTGTTATTTGCAGGGCCCTTTTCAGCGCCCCATTATTCATCCTTGTCTGCGCTTCCCCAAATCACAAAGAGTATCTCTTAGCCCCTTGGGTCAAGAATGAGTGGACCCGCTTCAAAAAGAGAGTGGAAACACAACCGGATCTTAAATTAAGGCTTTTGCCTGTTTTCGATAACGGCTTCACTCCGGAGTTATTGCCTAAGGCTCTCATGAAGAGTACCGAAGGCATCAAGTTAGACGATGAATTCGATGATATCGTCAAAAACATCGTCCTTTCTTTGATATCGAGAGAGAAGAAGAGCAAATTCAAAGATCTAAACATCAAGGCCAGCAAGGTTGGTCCTTTGAGCATCAAAGCCGAAGAAGTTGGCCGCAGAGAGTTTAAGGGTTTCAAAGAGAAAGCCCTCGATAACTCAGAAAAGACTGATTTCACCATGGCTGTTGCTGATATGAAGATCAACACCAACAGCAAATATAAAGCAGCCTATAAGAAGCTTACCCATTTAACTCAGACGAATAAGACTAATTTCGAAGTCAACGTAGCCAAGCTGAAGTGCAACTTCAAAATCCCTTATGAGGATAGCTTGGTCAAAGCGAATCTTTGGTGTGTCGATAACATCGATCAGATGAACAGCGACTACCTTGACGTTATCGAAGGCGGTGGAGAAGGCTGCGACGGCGTTAGGAAAGCCATGATCCAGATGCTCAAAAAAGCATTTGCCGACAATCCAGTCAAGTTCGCTAACGAACTCAAAAAGGAAGAGAGCACCTTCTTAACGATCGCCAAAACCATCGAGGAAAAAGATCGACTCGAATACGCCAAAGATTTTGAGCAGCCATATTTTGAATTGATTAACAATAGGGAGAAGCACAAAAAGCTCAAAGATGAGGATATTTTGAACATCGCCAATAAGTTATTCAGAAGGATCTATTCCAACTTCGAGGAAGAAGGTGCCAGGAGCATCTTCGAACTTTACCGCAAATCCTTCTTAGTTTTAACGAACAAATGCTCTAACAACCTCGTTGATAAGTTCATCAACTTAGCGATTGAAATCAACAAGCTTGATGTCGATTGCCTTTGGTATCGTTTCTGCTTTGATATCAATTGTCTGAACGCTGATGCATATAAACTTGCTAATGCGTTAGATAGCAGCAATTTCACCAAATTTGAGATCGAAGAAGACAAAGAAATCGATTCGAAGTATCAGAAAGCCAACATTTATTACTTCATGATCAGGGC
>JAFZUD010000126.1 GCA_017618495.1 Bacilli bacterium
TCCGCAACAACCTTATGGTAACGGTATCCCTCAGCAGCCATATCCTAATGGCATTCCGCAACAACAGCCATATGGCAGCATCCCACAACAACAACAACCATACCCATATCCAAACGCAGAACAGATCCCTTACACTGAGCCAGTCCAAGAGACTGACCCAAGCAGGATGATCGATATCACTCCTACGGAAGGAGATGACGAACAATGAGAACCTTTGTTGAATTTGCCCTCAGCGAAAACGATAAGAGATTGCTTTTCATCCTTCTCATTGTTTTCCTTATCATCTTCTTGATCCTTGGCCTTATCGGCGTTCTCATCAGAACCATCTCAAGAGCCTTCTCAAGAAGAATCGACTATGAAATCCATGAGGCTGTGACCAGCAGAGTCATAACAACGCCAGAGCAGTTAAAGAAATATGGCATCGCGAAGAACAACAGACTCTTCTTCAAGCAAGCCATCCCTCCTTTCCTCATCATGGCTCTTTCTCTCCTGATGTATCTCATCTATTCGTTCGCTAGCGGAATCTGGGCGGAAGATTATTTCGGCCACTTCTCAAGCCTTCTCTACACTTGGGATTGGGCTAACCCGGAGAACTATGCGGACTTCTGGGGATTATCTCTACTTCGTAGATGGCCACCGCTTCTTAATGAGCCACACTTCGTCGCAGAGTACTGGGGAGCCTACATCCTCGTTCCTCTTTGGATCATCTCAATCGGTTACTACATCGTCGTCATCCAGGCTTATGTCTCTCGTGCCGTCATGCTTGAGAGAAGAAGCCACACCGTCTTTGAGAAGAGCTTAGAGGACTTCAACTACTTCAATGATAAAAAGGACGCCCCTGCTCAGGACGCCCAATCAAGTTCTGATAAGAAGTGATCAGAAGACGAATAAGTCAACGATCTCGTAGATAATAAGCAACGCCAAAACAATATCCAAGATGACCATCAATCCGAAGATGCGATTCTTGGATTTTTGTTTTTTCTCTTCTGGAGTGAGAGGTGCTTTGACGTTCGTGCTCATATTAATACTTTAACGCGTTGGAGGTACGTGGGTAAGGCTCAGTGTCACGGATGTTGGCCATGCCGGTGATGTACATCAAAAGACGATCGAAACCGATGCCGAAGCCACTGTGGACGCAGCCACCGTATTTTCTAAGGTTGAGGTACCATTCAAGGCCGTTGGTGTTTCCGATCTTGTCCATCTTGGCTTTGAGGACATCGTAGCGTTCTTCACGCTGAGAGCCACCGACGATCTCGCCTTCTCCTGGAACGAGGAGGTCAACCGCGGCAACGGTCTTTCCATCATCGTTTTCTTTCATATAGAAGGCTTTGATCTCTTTTGGATAGTTGTATAAGAAGACTGGTCCACCGACGACTTCTTCGGTGAGATATCTTTCGTGCTCACTCTGTAAGTCCATGCCCCATTCGATCTTGCTGTTTGCGAACTTATGTCCGTCGGCAACCGCCTTCTGGAGGAGGGCGATACCTTCGGTATATTCCATCTTACGGAAGTCAGCGTTGAGGACTTTGTGGAGTTTGTCGAGAACGCCTTTGTCGATCCACTTGTTGAAGAAATCCATCTCATCTGGGCAGTGCTCAAGGACGTATTTGATGCAGTACTTGATGCAGGATTCGATGCATTCCATATCGTCATCGAGGTCGGCGAAGGCAAGCTCTGGCTCAATCATCCAGAATTCGCTGGCGTGACGGGTGGTGTTTGATTTCTCGGCGCGGAAGGTTGGGCCAAAGGTGTAAACATCTTTGAAGGCCATGGCGAAGGCTTCGACGTGAAGCTGTCCGGAAACAGTCAAGGAAGCACGACGGCCATAGAAGTCGTTGATTGGGTCTTTCGCGTCAGTGGTGACGGTGAAGACGGAGCCCGCACCTTCAGCATCGTTGCCGGTGATTTCTGGGGTGTGGACATAGACGAAGCCTCTTTCCTGGAAGAAGGAATGGACGGCCATGGCAAGCACGCTTCTGACCCTGAAGACAGCGTCGAAGGTGTTTGTTCTTGGACGAAGGTAAGCTTCTTCACGAAGGAACTCAAAGGAGGTCTTCTTCTTTTGAAGTGGATAATCTGGAGCGACATCGCCTAAGAGTTCGGCGGATGTGGCTTGGATCTCAAATGGCTGTGGGAGATTTGGGGTGGCAACTGGTTTGCCTTCGAATCTCACGGCAGCGCCAAATGGATATTTGGAGACTTCGGCAAAGAAAGGGCTATTAGCAGAATAGACGACCTGAATGTTCTTGAAGCAGGTTCCATCGTGAAGGTGAATGAAACCGACGTTGCCGCTATTGCGGTTAGTCCTGATCCATCCTTGGACGGTGACCTTTTCGAGTTTTGCCAATTCATCGATTGGCATAGCGTACAACTGTTTTACGCTGATGGCTTTTTTCTGCATATTTAGCTCCTCTATCGCTTTCTAGTATTCAATTAATGAGATTAATTGCAACAAAATTTTCAAAATACCCTGCAAATCCTATTCGAATTTTCTGAAATCGCTGATCTTCCAGTTTGGATCCACCCCAAGGGTAAGTGGGGCGAATAGCTTCTCTTTGTAGAGCCTCTCAGCGACCTTGGCGATCATCGCGGCGTTATCCGTGGTGCACCAAAGAGGCGGGATGATTAACTCAACGTCGGTGTTCTTTAGGCGAAGGGCCATCTGCTCACGGAGATAGCTGTTCGCGGAGACACCTCCAGCAAGGACAACCTGTTTGACGTTATATTCCATCGCGGCTCTAGCGGCTTTATCGACGATCATTCCAATCGCGACATCCTGGAAGGACTTGGCCATATCATCGACTCTGATTTCCTCGCCCTTCATCTTGAGCTGATTCACAAGATTGATGACGCTGGTCTTTAGACCAGAATAGGAGAAGTCATATGAACCTTCGTGGGCTAGTGGCTTAGGAAGGTTATAGGTGTGTTTGCCAAGTTTTGAATGCTGGTCAATTGGGAGTCCGCCTGGATATGGGAAACCAAGGACTCTAGCGACCTTGTCATAGCACTCACCAACCGCATCGTCTTTGGTCTCGCCGATGATTTCGAAATCGAGATGGTCTTTCATGAGGACGAGCTCGGTGTTGCCACCGCTGACGACAACGCAGAGCATTGGGAATTTGAATTCGCCTGCATACTCGTTGGCGTAGATGTGTCCGCAAAGGTGATGGACTGGGATGAGTGGTTTGTTATACAAAGCAGCGATTGTCTTCGCAGCCTGTAATCCAACATGGAGGCATCCGATGAGGCCTGGTCCTCTAGTAACGGCGATGGCGTCCATGTCCTCAAACTTGAGTCCGGATTGTTCGAGTGCCTCCTTGAGGCAAACATCGATATTCTCGCAGTGAAGTCTGGAAGCGATCTCTGGCATGACTCCGCCGTATTTGGCATGAACGGCCACCTGGGAGGAGATGACGTTGCAAAGAAGCTTACCGTCTTCGGTGATGGCAACTGCGGTCTCGTCGCAGCTTGATTCGATTGCTAATATTCTCGTCATAAAATGCACCTCACCATATATATGGCGTCCTCACCATCGGAGTAATAGAGTTTCTTTTTGGTGATGGTCTTGAAACCGTTTTTCTTATAGAGCTCGATGGCCGCTTCATTTGATTCTCTGACTTCGAGGGTGATGTTCTCGACTGGCTCAGCTTGTTTCTTGCAAACCTCAACCATCTTCTCGATGAGGGCTTTTGCAATTCCGTTCCTACGGTATTCATTAGCCACGCAGACCCTTGCGACTGAAGCGCTGTCGAAGGTGATGAAGAAGTCGATGTAGCCCACCACTTCATCATCGA
>JAFZUD010000127.1 GCA_017618495.1 Bacilli bacterium
CGATATGGTCGAATGTCAAAGTGGCTTCATCGCCAGAAAGTTCGATGGTTATTGGGTTATCGACCTGACGGTATCTGAATTTTGCAAAGCACTTTAGTGGTTTCTCTGGCCTTGGACCGACCCAGTTGAGACGGCTAAGCGTGCAGGAATCGCTATTGAGGTGTTCGTCCTCTTCGCCGCGTCCAACATAGAGGATGTTATTTTGAACATCTTTCTTGGCAACGAACCAAGCGGTGTCAGGCTCCCCTTTCACTCCTCCGATGCCTAAGCCTTTTCTTTGGCCGATCGTGTAATAGAGGACTCCGATGTGCTCGCCGAGGACTTTGCCGTTCTCAATATCGACGATTTTGCCATTATGGGCAGGGAAATAATTCTGCAAGAATTCCCTGAAATGTCTTTCACCGATGAAGCAGACGCCGGTTGAGCCATGCTTGCCTGCAACCTCATCGAGGCCTAATTTGTCGGCGATTTCTCTTGCTTCGACCTTGGTGATGTCTTCCATTGGCCAAAGGCACTTTTCGATTTGGCTTTCGTCGAGATCGCAAAGGAAATAGGTTTGGTCTTTCTTGAGGTCAGTTGGCTTTGAAAGGTAATAGATACCGTCTTTCATGACCTTTTTGGCGTAATGACCCATGGAGATATAGTCGTATCCATTCTCAACGGCGTATTTAAGGAACGGACCAAATTTGATCATCGAATTGCAAAGGATATCCGGATTTGGGGTGCGGCCCTTCTTATATTCGTCGAGGAAGTATGAAAAAACGTCGTCCCAGTATTCTTTGACATAGTCAATGCGGATAAGCGGGATGCCAAGTTTCTTAGCGACTGCCACCGCATCGTCATAGTCTTTTTCTTGTGGGCACTGATCGTTTTTGATGGTCGGGTTTCCAAGGATGTCACCATTGGTGAAAGCATCCCAGTTGCGCATGAAAGCGCCGGTCACATCGTAACCTTGCTCAAGGAGTTTATGGGCCGCGATTGCACTATCGACCCCGCCGCTAAGACCTAAGAGGACTTTCTTTTTCATTGTTTGCCTCCAAAGATCTCATCGCTATCAAGCCACAAAGTGAATGGGCCATCGTTAACGAGCTCGACTTTCATGTCCGCTCCGAAAACGCCTTCCCCTAACTCTGGGAACTTTTCTCTTAAGAGACCATTCCAATATCCGAAGAGGGTTTTAGCCTGGTCAGGTGCCATCGCTTTCACAAATGATGGACGGTTTCCTTCTTTTGCCGAGGCATAAAGGGTGAATTGGCTCACCGAAAGGATGTTCCCTCCGATGTCGAAGATCGATTTATTGGTTTTGCCATTCTCGTCTGGGAAGATTCGGAGTTTGGTGACTTTTTCGGCCATACGCTCAGCGACGGAACGGTCATCGCCCTCAGTGAAGGCGACGAAAAGCAAGAAGCCACGGCCAATTTTGGCGACTTCATTCTCTTCGATTGTGACCGATGCCCTAAGCACCTCTTGGACAAGAACTCTCATGTTTTCTGTTTGTGATTTTGCCATCGGAGAACGTCTATGACATTCTCCCTGACGCTAGGAGAATACCCCTAAAACCCTTTTTCTTCAACTCTGACGAGAAAAGGAAGAGATTAAATTGTTCCATTTTTGCACTCCACGTTGAATCAAAATGAATTGAAGATTGACGAAGATTTTTGCCTCTTTTCTTTTATTAATAAGGATATATATGCATATTGATTGAA
>JAFZUD010000128.1 GCA_017618495.1 Bacilli bacterium
GACCTCAAGAGGAACCTTATCTGGGGTGTGGTCGACACATTCGAAGACGACGCCGAGAGGAGTAAGCTCGGACATGACCTTCTTGATGGCCTCTTCCTCATCGAGGAAGTATGCGCTATTGATTTCAAGATGCATGTACTCACGTGGGAAGCGGTTCCTTTCGAGAATGGCTTTGACCTTCTCTGGGAATTCTGGGTCCCTAAGGGAGTCGATGGAAAGATACATCGAAAGGCACTTGAGGCCGACGGCTTTGAAGATGCCTGAGCCATATAAGCTATAGAGCTGACCCATCATCGAGATGGCGCCGATATCGACGCGGGAGACGAGTTTCTCTTTGTTAGCGATAGGAATGAATTCACGAGGCGCGATCGGAAGTTTGTCACGTCCATAAAGGGCGGAACGGATATCGCCTCCGATGACCTTGAGGGTGCCGCAGTCGACGATTGGCTGAGTGAGGATTGGGAGGGCATCAGCGTCAAGCGTAGCCTGGAGGATATCGAGGATGTACTCGCTTCTGAGGGCTTTTCTTGGGTGGCGGTTTGCGACCTCAACGACATAGCCTGGGCCATAGGTCTTCTCACTTCTGATGAGCTCGTCTTTGATGGTCTGGACCATTTGCTTGGTGGTGACGATTTCAGAAGGATATGCGACGGCGCAGAAAGCGTAGTTGGCGTTGTATCTGAATTCTCTGGCTTCAAGAGGATGGGAAAGGATCTCCGCCGCTTCTTCGACGAAGTCCATCATCTTGATCTTGGTGTAGCCCTTAAGGAGGAAGGAGATGCTATATGTGTCGAACCTGTAAAGGAGTTCGCCATAGCCAGCGTCCTGGAAGTTAGCGACGATACTCGACATCAAGGAGTTCGCATCGGACTGCGGGAGCTCTCTTAAAGCGGCCTCATAATCGACGAGGGAGCAAGAGACGATATAACCACGGGCGGTCTTGGCTTTGAGCTCACGGTTGACATCGATCGAAAGAGCCTGGGCGTTCTTGATGAGGAGGGAATCGTCGACAAGGTGGCTGCCTGCGACAAGGCCTTGGGTCGTGCCACGCTCGATCATGATGGTCGATTCGTCGTTATTCGCTCCACGGTATTGGAGAATCGAGATTTGGGATTCGGATGGGCCGATACTTGGGATGACACGGTGATCAGCGCCGTATCTCAATGGACAATGGCTGCATGGTTTGTCGTGTCCTGTACGAAGTACCTTGTAGCAGATATCGCCTTCGTGAGCGTTTGGGAAGGCGTGCTTAAGGTTATCCGACATGTAAGTGATCGTATGGGTCGGACGGTCGACGGAATAGAGGTATCTGCTCGTTCTAGAGGCAAGGTTATCAAGAAGGTCATGGAGGGAATCGTCTCTCTTGGCAAGGATGTTGCCGATGAGCATGTTGCTGAAGAAAGAGACCGCGGTCATGAAGTCTTCTTTGGAAGAAATCGAGGTTCCACTTCTCTTGTTCGGAGAAAGCATGTAGATGAAACCATAGTCGTTATTCGGGGAATCGAGTGTGGCGATGAAGAAGGATTCCATTCCTAAGGAAAGGATTGGCTCTGCGAGTTCTTTCGGAAGGTCTGTGCGGGCGTTGCCGACGAACATCGTGTCTTTCTTCGCTTCGCTTACGAATGGGCCGACGAATGATGGATGGAGAACGGAACCGAAGCGGGAGAAGCCTTTGTTTCCTTCGACACGGGCCGTCTCAAAGAGGAGTCGGTAGTCTCTGGTCTTCTCACCGTACTCATAGACACCGGCGACTTCGAAATCGCTTTGGGTCA
>JAFZUD010000013.1 GCA_017618495.1 Bacilli bacterium
ACTCCGATCAATGAAGCAGCGGCTCAATACGGTTCCCATATGCACCGTCTTCTCCAATTGGTCTCCTTTAAAGATAAGGACGCCTCCTTCATCCAAGATGCAAAAGAGAAAACGAAGGTCGACGCCCTCTTCAAACATCCGATCTTCGAAAACCTCGAAGGATATAAGGAATTCCACGAATATGCTTTTATCGATGACGTTAATAATGTCCGTGGTTCCATTGACCTTCTCCTCGTAAAAGCAGGGGAGAAAGCCATCATCGTCGACTACAAAACCAAGTCACTAGACGATGAAGCCTACGAGAGACAATTGAAGCTATACAAGCAATATGTTGAGAGGGTTTTCAAGCTAAAAGCCGAAACATATCTCCTTTCGATTTCGGATAACGTACTAAAAGTAGTAGAATAACGTCATGCCAGAGAAAAAGATCACGAAAGAAAACTTTGCGCAGCTCCTTGAAACGATCCACGCCCCAAAGAGTCTGAACTTTGATTTCCTCTATGAAGCCTTCCTTGACTCTTTGGAGTCAGATGACGCCATCAAAGAGGAGTCTTCTTTCGTCAGCAAGATGAACCTCAACCCTCTCCAGGTTCTTCTTTATCTCGTCAATGAGCATTCCTTCTATCTCATCACCCATCCAGAGAAGAAAGAGGCTGAGCTCATCAACGATGAGAAGTATGAGCAGCTCCTTCTTTCTTTAACTCTCGACAAATATTACACGAACGAGCATCTTGCGTATCGCAACCAAAACTTCTCAAACCGTTTCACCCCAACGATCTCAACCTTAACTCTCTATCTCAACTTCGTCCTTGGCATGCTTAGCCGCTACCCACAGGGTAACCCTAACGAGACTCTCGTCATCGATGTCATGAAGAAGGGCTTTTCGATGGCCCAATGCATCGTCAATCTTTTAGAAAACGGCTACGAAACCGAGGCCTTTTCCACTTGGAGGACCCTTCACGAGAACGAATGCATCCTTCAGGTTTTGGTCTCTTATGGCAAACCAGTAATGGACGCGTATGTCGCCCACATGAAATATGCGGTGGCCTTCCGCGGCGGTCTATCCTCCAAAGAAGAAACCGACCAAGTCTTCGCCTCCATCAAAGAAGGCATGAAAGAGAACGACCTCAAGTCGAAGGACATGAAGCGTTTCATCGAATATGGTTGGCTCTCCGCGATTCCGGATGTGAAGATGGGCAGAATCCCTGACTTCAAATTCAATTTCCGCGACGGCGTTGAAAGATGCGCCAACCTCCGCCAATACTCAAAGGTCTATGAGATGTCGAGCGAGATCGCCCATTCCTCGCCTCTTCTCATCTATAGCCGCAAGACCTATTTCTACCTCGTCACCATCCTCAATCTCTACGAATCATTCTTCAGGCTTGAGAAGATCTTCAAGACGCTCTACTTCGCAAACATCCCAGAAGAGGCCCAAAAACAGTACCTCCAGATGCAAAGCCTCTACTATGGAGAACTCCTTTCCTGCTACAAGTTCGAAAAAGCCAGATTAGACGGAATGGTCAAGTCAGGCTCGGCTGAAAAAGACGAAAAGTAAAGAGAAGGTCGTATTTCTTAGTTACGAAACCAAGAAATAGCCTCTCTTTTTTTGTGGCATTTTCCCTATTAGGGAAGTAAAGTATACTAGTTCAATATCCCCTTTTTGGAAATATGGTAGAAAAATATCTCAAATTAAACGAACACCAGAGAACCCTCTTCTGGCTCATAGTCATCGGCGTAGTTGGCTTCATCGGACTTTGCCCATTTTTCTTCTTCTACGAGGACAAAGGCTATTCCTATCCGATGGGCTGGCTTTTAGGAACTCTCGCCGAGATTCTTTCCTTCTTCACCATCATCAAGATGAGCGAAGCCCTTCTCCCAACGGAAGAGGAGCCAAACCCAAGGCCAACCAAGATCATTCTCTATGTCGCCTTGAGATTCCTCATCTATATCGCCGTTCTCGTTATCGCCGCCATTTGCACCTGGACCGATTGGTTCGGTGGTTTTGATATGTTCAATTTCTGGATGACCTTCGTCGGGCTTCTCCCAATCCAGGTCCTCCTTGTTATCCGCGGACTTAAGTCCAAGAGGGCCGTCAGGTGAATTTGTTTAGCGTCCTCACCTTAGAAAGAGTCACCAGCGCAACATCCCATTCTTTTAGCGACAAAATTGAATCGATGTTCCATTGGGATGGTTGGGCTTCCATAGATGCACCTTTGGTGAGCTCGCTTTTCGTTATGGCCATCCTTGCCGTCATCGGCATTGTGGTGGGCATCAGGGCAAGAATCGCCCTTAAGCGCAAAGAGTATCTCCAAAAACCAAAGGGCATCATGTTCTTTGCGGAGCTCTATTACAACATGTGCAACAACTTCGCCTCCTCGAACATGGGCGAAACCCATGTCAGTTGGGGCGGCTATTTCTGGACCCTTTTCGCCTATCTATTCATCGGTTTCAACATTTCCCTCTTCGGACTTCCAAGCCTTGTTGATTGGCTGGCCTGCCCTCTTTGCCTTGCCATCATCATGTTTGCGATCATCCAATTCCAGGGACTCAAATATTCGAAGCTCGGTTACTTCCATCGTTATGTGGAGCCAATCTTTGTCTTCCTCCCTGTCAACCTCATCACCATGTGGGCGCCGATCGTCTCAACCACGATGCGTCTATTCGGCAACTGCTTATCGGGTACCATCCTTGTCGGCTTGGTCCAGTGGGCTCTTAGTTCCGCCTCAAGCGGAATCTTCGATGCCTTTGGAGTGGTCGGCACCATCGGTACCTCATCTTTCTGGAACAACCCAGGCTGGACGAGTATCTTCCTCGCCCCATTCCCTGTCGGTGTCCTCAATTCTTACTTCTCCTTATTCTCGGGGTTCATCCAAACCCTGGTTTTCTCATCGCTTTCGGCCATTTGGATTTCGCAAGAAATGCCTGCCGCCTCGCCTGAAAAGAAGGAAGAGCCTCTTCCTCTTAGCGAGAATAGGCCGTTAGTGATCGAAGGATAAGGTCAATACCAACAATTCATAAGGAGGAAAAATTATGATCAATGCTGGTTTATGTGCAATCGCAGCCGCCATCGCTGTTGGCATGGGCTGCCTCTCCGCCATCGGTGAGGGCTTAATCTGCTGCCACTCCATCGACGGTATGGTCAGAAACCCAGAAATGGCTGACAAACTTCGTTCGAACATGATCGTCGCCGTTGCTCTTGATGAGTCAACCGCCATCTACGCTCTCGTCGTCGCCATTCTCATCATCTTCTTGATGGGTCTTCCAGCTCTTAACGCCGCTATCTAAGCAAGGGACCTTTTAGGATGAACGGACTAAGAATCAAAGTATACGATTCTGCGCCTCCCTTTACCGCTGAGGACTTTTTGAACAAACTCTTCCCTAACTTTTGGAGCTTGCTCATCAACCTCCTCGCGTTAATCGTCCTTTTCGTGTTCCTTTATTTCATCGCCTATAAGCCGGTGAAGAAATACCTCGACGCCAGAAAGAACTACGTGGAGAAGAACATTCGCGACAGCGAGACTTCCAAAGCCATGTATGAAAAGAAAGTCGCCGAAAGCGATGTCATGATCTCCAAGGCCCGCAAAGAGGCAGGGGATATCATCGCCAAAGCCAAAAGCGACGCCGAAGTTAGCGCCGAAAGCATCATCAAAAACGCCAATGAGCAAGCCGAGGCCCGCCAAAGAGCGGCCGATGAAGCCATCGCTCAGGCCGAAGAGAAATCACGTCGCGCCATCAGAGAAGAAATCGTCAATGTCGCCCTTGATGCCTCGAAAGCCGTCCTTGGCCGTGAAGTGAACAAAGAGGATAACGCCAAACTCGTCGATGAATTCGTCGACAGCGTGGACGAATAAGGAGAATAAATGAGGGGAGCGGAAGCAAACGCATACGCAGCTGGCCTTTATGAGCTGGCTTTAGAGAAGAAGAAGGTGCCTTCTTTCCAAGAGGAAATGAAGGAAGTTCTTTCTCTCTTCAGGGATAACCCTGAGCTTTTGGAAACCCTTTCCTCATATTCATTGCCTGAGGAATCGCTTAACGCCCTCGTCGACAAGGTCTTTGGGGGACTAGCAAACAAAGAGATTCCGGCTTTCTTGAAACTCTTGATGCTGAAGCATGAAATCATCCATTTCGAGATCATCGCTTCCTCATTCAATAACCTTTGCAATGAGTTTAGCGGCATCAAGGAAGGAATCGTCTATTCGGCGGAGAAACTCTCTGCGGCTGAAATCAAAAAAATCGAGAAATCAATCGGAGAGAGACTCTCCTCAAAGGTTGAGCTCGAAAACCACGTCGACCATCGTCTTATCGGCGGCGTGAAAGTATATGTGGATGACAAAGTCTTTGACGGGACCATCCTTGGGAAGATTGAGCGTTTGCGTAGCAATCTTCTCAAAAACTGACGGAGGAAAGATATGAAACTTAATCCAAGTGAGATAAGCTCTCTCATCAAGGAGCAGATCAAGGGATATGAGAACCTTGTCGAGAGCAGCGACGTAGGCACCGTCATCGCTGTTGGCGATGGCATCGCGACCATCTATGGTCTAAAGAACGCCATGCTCGGCGAGCTTCTTCTTTTCCCTAATGACGTCTACGGCATGGTCATGAACCTCAACCTCGATGATGTCGGCGCCGTCCTTTTAGGAAGCGATAGGCAAATCAAAGAGGGCGATACCGTCAAACGCACCCACAAGGTCGTTGAGGTCCCAGTAGGGGATGGATTACTAGGAAGAGTCGTCTCTCCTTTGGGCCTTCCTTTAGACGAAGTTGGACCAATATCCTATGCAAAAACGCGTCCAATTGAAAGAATCGCTCCTGGTGTCATGACCAGAAAATCCGTCAATACCCCTCTCGAAACCGGTATCAAAGCCATCGATTCCATGATTCCGATCGGCCGTGGTCAGCGTGAGCTCATCATCGGCGACCGTCAGACTGGCAAGACCTCCATTGCCATCGACACCATCGTGAATCAGAAAGGCAAGAACGTTAAGTGCGTCTATGTCGCGATCGGTCAGAAGAACTCAACCGTCGCCGGAATCGTCGCCAAACTCAAAGCCAGAGGCTGCTTCGATTACGTTACGGTTATTAACGCCAGCGCCTCCGAGCCAGCCCCTCAGCAATATGTCGCCCCATTCGCGGGCATGGCCATGGCTGAGGAATGGATGGAAAACGGTGAGGATGTCCTCATTGTTTTCGATGATTTAAGTAAGCACGCCGTCGCATACCGCGCCCTCTCTCTTCTCTTAAGAAGAGCCCCAGGACGTGAAGCTTATCCAGGCGACATCTTCTATCTCCATAGCAGACTTCTCGAAAGAGCTTGCAAACTCTCCAAAGATTACGGCGGTGGCTCCATCACCGCTCTCCCACTCGTTGAGACTCAGGCTGGCGATATCAGCGCCTACATCCCAACGAACATCATTTCCATCACCGATGGTCAGATCTTCTTAGTGAGCGACTTCTTCGCTTCCGGCCAGCGTCCTGCTGTCGATTCCGGTCTTTCCGTCAGCCGTGTTGGCTCTAGCGCTCAGATCAAAGCCATGAAGCAAGTCGCCTCATCCTTAAAGATCGAGCTCGCCAACTACCGTGAGAACCTTAGCTTCTCGCAGTTTGGAAGCGATCTCGATGCCGAGACCAAGCGTATCCTCACCCATGGTGCGGTCGTCACCGAAGCCCTCAAGCAAGTCAACTGGGCCCCAATGAACATGATCCGCGAGATCATCGAACTCTTCGCGGTCAACAGAAAGTTCCTCGATGACCTCTCTCTTCCAGAGGTCAACCCATTCCTTTCTGAGATGTATCAGTACATCGAGGATTCACATAAGGAAATCATCGACGAACTCACCGAAAAGAAAGCCTTCAATGATGAGCTTACGAACAAACTTGCCGAAGCCATCAAGGAATACAAGAAAACCTACGAACTCAAAAAGGGAGAGACTAAGTAAGGATGCCTGGCTCATTAAGCAAAACCAAACATAGGATCTTAGCCATCCAAGGGACGGAGAAGACCACCAAGGCGATGGAGCTCATCGCCACGGTCAAAACCAAACGTCTCAAGGACGCCTTCGAGAAGAGCAACTTCTACATCGAAGAATACCAGAACCTCATGGCGATGCTTTTTGCGCACGACAAAGAGACGATGTCTCACTATGGCTGCCTCAACAAAGGCGACCTCCCAACCCTCTATATCGTCATCTCCTCGAATATGGGTCTTTGCGGTGCCTATAACAGCAACCTCTTCAAGTACGCTGACGCGATGATTAAGCCTACGGACTACATCGTTCCGATTGGTTCCAAAGCCATCCATCACTACGAGAGAAATGAAAAATACCTCAATATTGTCAGGGATTTCATGGAAGCGGACCTCGATTTGGATATGGAGAAGCTCCGTTCCTTCTGTCTCAAACTCAAGGATGAATTCAATAGCAGGAAGTACAAAAACATCTGCATCATCTTCACCCATTACATCAACTCGATAACCTTCACCCCATTGACCTTCCAGTTCCTTCCGGTCCAAATCACCCCGAAGAAGTGGAAGAACGAATCCTTCTGCCCTCCGATCTTCGACGAGGAGCCAAGGACCCTTATCCATTCGCTGATGCCTGATTACCTCACAAGCGTGCTCTACGGACGCCTGCTCGAGAGCGAACTCAGTGAACAAGCCTCAAGAAGAACGGCGATGGATAACGCTAACGACAACGCGGATGAGTTACTTGAGAAACTCAACATCGAATACAACAAAGCCAGACAAAACGCCATCACTCAGGAAATTACCGAAGTGGTGGGTGGGGCAAATGCCCACGAATAACAAGGAGGAGAAGCCAGCATGAAAGAAAAAGAACTAATCGGCAAAGTCGTCCAAGCTGTCGGACCGGTCATTGACGTCCGTTTCCCAGACAAGCACCTTCCTGCCCTTTTGACGGCTCTCAAAATCACTCTCAAAGATGGCAAGACGCTCACCTGTGAGGTCATGCAGCACATCGGCGATGACACCGTAAGAAGCGTCGCCATGGGTGCGACCGAAGGCGTCGAGCGTGGCATGGAAGCCATCGATACCGAAGCGCCTATCAGCGTCCCAGTCGGACCATGCACCTTAGGCCGCATGTTCAACGTCCTTGGTGAGCCAATCGACGATCTCGGCGGAGACTTCTCTAAAGAGGAACACGATCCAATCCATCGTCCAGCCCCATCCTTCTCCGAGCAAAAGGTCTCTAACGACATCCTTGAGACCGGCATCAAAGTCATTGACCTCCTTTGTCCATACGCTAAAGGCGGAAAGATCGGTCTTTTCGGTGGTGCGGGCGTTGGCAAAACCGTCCTCATCCAAGAACTTATCAGCAACATCGCGAGCGAGCATAACGGCATCTCCGTCTTCGGAGGCGTCGGCGAAAGAAGCCGCGAAGGCAATGACTTATATTTCGAAATGAAGGAGAGCGGAGTCCTTAAGAACACCGCCCTTTGCTTCGGTCAGATGAACGAACCTCCGGGAGCCAGAATGCGTGTTGGCCTCAGCGCCCTCACGATGGCTGAGTACTTCCGCGACAAAGAACACAAAGATGTTCTTCTCTTCATCGACAACATCTTCCGTTTCACCCAAGCCGGCTCCGAGGTCAGCGCCCTTCTTGGACGTATGCCAAGCGCCGTCGGATATCAGCCAACCTTAGCCACTGAGATGGGTCAGCTCCAAGAGAGAATCACCTCCACGAACGCTGGATCCATTACCTCTGTCCAGGCTGTCTACGTCCCTGCTGACGACCTTACCGACC
>JAFZUD010000129.1 GCA_017618495.1 Bacilli bacterium
CAAGGGCAAATGCCGTTTCTATTTTTTTGAACCTTGGATTAACGAAGACAGAGAAAGGAGGCGCAAGAATGGCAACTAAAGGACCGAGCGGAAGATACGACGGCACGCGCGGAAGCAACAAAAAAAGGGATGAAAGCAAGACAATCTCTTATCCTTGGGCGAAAGACTTCAACAAATATGGCGCTAATAAGCATTATAATGATCATGCGAAAGACATGGGGTTAACGACCAAGGAGGCATATGCCGCCCATGCATTAAAATTTGCGAACACCGTAGACAAAGTCAATTGCGTGTCGTTTGTCCATGCAAAGACCGAATCGACCTACAAATATAACAAGGTTACAAATGAATTCGCAATAATCACTAAAAACGGATATGTTGTTACCTATTACAAACCTAGTGGTGGTTATAAGTATTACAAATCTCAGAAAGCCAAATATGGCAAAAAAGGAGGCAAAAAATAATGTTTAAGTTCAAACCTATGAAGTGTCCGGTATGCGGAAAATTTGACTTTAGAGAACCGGCAGATAATGACTTTAAGGAAGAAGAGCTAGCCGAATACGAAAACGGCGAGGTTAATTGCCGACGCTGTGGATGGGTTTATGACATTGGGCAAGCCGAAAACCCCGAATCCCATGAAGGGCATAATGATTTGAGCCTTTCCGAATATAGGGAACAATACAAAGCTAAAATTGCCGAAAACCCCGAATACGATTGGTTCGAGGAGAATAAGCCAGCTCCGACACCTCACAAATGTCCGGTGTGCGGCGAATACGAATTTGATGATGAAGCCTCATTCGATATCTGTCCCGTATGCGGTTGGGAAGACGATGGTATGGAAGATGAGCCAGACATGCCCGCTGCCTGTGGGCTCACTTTCCCCGAGGCCGTAGAAAGATTCCGCCAAAAACGTGCTTTGAACCCAAAATATCGCTGGGATGAAAAATGGAAATAAGCGTATCTAGCGCTTACCTTCTTTGAAACAAAAGCTCCCGTGTTTTCACACAGGAGCTTTTAATAACAATGGTGGGTAGTAAGGGGCTCGAACCCCTGACCTTCTGTACGTCAAACAGATGCTCTCCCAGCTGAGCTAACTACCCATTAACTCATGTCCTCTATAGAGGCGCTTCGTTATTATAGTCAAGTGACTCGCCTACCACAAGAGAGAATTTCACAAATAATCAATTAGCGCCTATGACGTTTATTGCTTTCCTTGAGCTTTGGAAGAAGGGCTACGAATTCTTTGTAATCCTTCATCTTCCAGGTCCAGTTATCGGAGTTGATGATCGATGGGGAGTTGAGTCTCGTCTCTGAGCCTAAGCCAAGGACATCCTGCATCGAGATGATCGCGTACTTAGCTGGCAAGGAGAGAAGATATTCGATGACCTTTTCTCTTAAGCTCTCCCCTTCATATCCTTTGAGGGCAAGGAGCCATTTGGCTTTCTGTTCTTCGCTCATCTTTTCGACGAAACCTTCGAATGGGTCGTTATCGTGCGTGCCGATATAGGCGACCATGTTCTCTTTCTTAACATCGAAATTGATGTCTTCGAAAGTGAATTCGAGAACGTTCATGCCAGGGAAATCGTAAGCGTCCCTAAGGGTATAGACCTCAGGTCTAAGCTCACCAAGGTCCTCAGCGATGATTTCGGTCTTCTTGAGTTTCTTCTTAAGGATGTCGAAGAACTTATATCCTGGAGCCTCAATCCATTCGCCTTCTTGGGCGGTTGGGCATGAGGAAGGAATCTTCCAGAAAGTGTCAAAGGCTCTAAAGTGATCGAGCCTCACGATGTCATATAACGAAGCGTTTCCCTTCAAACGGTTAAGGATGAAGGAGAAGCCATTCTTCTCAAAGAGTTCCCAGTTATAGATAGGATTGCCCCATCTTTGGCCATCCGCGCTGAAATAATCCGGAGGTACGCCGGCGATGAAGGTCGGTTCTTTGGTGTGCTCATCAAGCAAGAAGGAGTCTTGGTTGGCCCAGACATCGCATGAGTCGAAACCGACATAGAAAGGAACGTCCCCGATGATGCGGATGCCGTTTCTGTTCGCGAACTTCTTTAAGGCCATCCACTGCTCATAGAGCTTCATCTGAACCCAGACTTCGTATTCTCTCTCAAGAGTGAGTTCTCCGTTGTCGTTATTGATGCTCCCTTGGTCTTCGATTGGCCATGTATGCCAGGCTGCCATGGCGTTCTTGCGCTTAAGCATCATGAAGAGGGACCAGGACTTGACCCACTCATTCTTTTTCATGAAAGAAATGGTCTTCTTATGGTCTTTCTCTTTGCAATCCATGAAGGATTTGTATAGGATTTCGTGTTTTTTGTAGGCGATTTCCTCGTAATTAATCTTTGAGGTAGGCTCAAGTTTCTCTTCGGTCAAAGAGGCGATATCGAAATAGAGTTCGTCAATCGCGTAGCTTGAAAAAGGCTGGTATGGGGAATGCCCATAGCCCAAAGGATTGAGAGGAAGGATCTGCCAGAGCTTGAATCCGCCTTGCTTAAGGAGTTTGACGAATTCGAAAGCGCTCGAGCCGAAATCTCCGATCCCAAAATCGGAAGGAAGGGCGCTCACGGGAAGAAGGATGCCTGAGGAGCGCATAAGGTTCTTATTTTCCCTCTTTTTCTTCGAGTTCAGAAAGGATCTGTCCGCAGTAGACGCCCATGACGGAAGCCATCATGAGGCCACGGGTCCAGCCAGAAGAATCGCCAAGGCAGTATAAGTGTTTGACGTTCGTGGCTAATTTATCGTCCATCTTGACCTTGTTGCTATAGAACTTGATCTCTGGGGCGTAGAGCAAAGTCTCGCGTCCAGCAAATCCTGGGACAACGTGGTCGACCGCCTTCATGAAGTTGATGATGTCGGTCATGGTTCTGTATGGGAGGGCGGCTGTGATATCACCTGCCACCGCATCTTTTAAGGTTGGGGTGAGGTTAGAGCGGGAGAGCTCTTTTGGCCAAGTGCGTTTTCCATCGAGGATGTCGCCAAAACGCTGGACGAGGATGTGTCCGGTCGCAAGCATGTTGGTGAGCTCACCGAATCTCATAGCGTATTGGATTGGTTGATCGAACGGTTCCATGAAATTATGGGAAGCAAGAATGGAGACGTTGGTGTTCTCGCTCTTCTTCTCCTTGAATGAGTGGCCATTGACGACGGCGAGGCCATCATCGTAGTTCTCTTGGGCAACGAATCCGCCAGGGTTCTGACAGAAAGTGCGGACTTTGTCTTTGAATGGTCCTGGGTAGCCGACTAATTTGGCTTCGTAGAGGGTCTTGTTGAGGGTTTCCATAACTTCGTTACGGACCTCGACGCGGACACCGACATCGACTGGGCCAGGTTTGTGGGCGATATCGTATTTGGCACAGATCTTCTCAAGCCAGTCAGCGCCTCTTCTGCCAGCGGCGATGACGACGTCTTTGCATTCGACGACCTGTTCTTCGTTGGTGTGGTATTTGCGGATTTTGACACCTTTGGCCTCCCCTCCTTTGAGGATGAGGTCGTAGCATTCGCTGTCGAAGACGATATCGACGCCATGCTCCTGAAGGTATTTTTCGAGGGCGAGATAAAGATCATGGGCCTTTTCGGTTCCAAGGTGACGGATTGGGCAATCGATGAGCTGAAGGCCCGCTTCGATGGCGTGTCTTCTGATTGTCTTGACCTCTGGGTTGTCGTTGTCGCTTCCTTCGATGTGCTTGTCAGCGCCGAACTCAAGATAAATCTTGTCGGCGTATTCGATGAGTTCTTGGACCCTGTCGGCACCGATGAGGTCAGGAAGCTCTCCGCCTACGGCGTGGCTAAGCGAAAGCTTCCCATCCGAGAAAGCGCCTGCTCCGCTGAAACCGGTCGTGATGGCGCATGGGTCGCACTTGATGCAGTGTCCAATCTTGTCCTTAGGACAATGCCTATGCTCGACAGCATGGCCTTTTTCGACCATGAGGATCTTCTTTTTGGTTCCTCTTTTCAAAAGCTCAAAAGCAGTAAAGATACCAGCAGGGCCGGCTCCAATGATGACTAAATCGTACATAAATTTATCCCTCGTGTATGCTACTCTCATTTATAGAAAAGTCGAGCAATATTTTTATAAAAATATCTTAGGCAAAAGAAAACGCCCATAACAGGGCGCTTTTTTATTTCTGAGTAAGTTCGCTCTTCCTCTTTTGCTCGTACATCTCTCGGTCAGCAAGATCGAGGAAGTCTTTGACGGACATGCCTTCGACGTATTTGGCGATGCCGGTTGAGAACTTGAGCTCAAAGGTGAATTCCGTTTTCTTAAGGCGATCGCAGATTCTCTTGATGAAGGCGTCGATGTCTTTCATGCTCTGGCGGCAGAAGACGACGGAGAATTCGTCTCCTCCCATACGGAAGGCATTCGCATTGATGGTCTCCGCTTCTTCATGAAGGGCTTTTCCGAAGAAGATAAGGGCTTCGTCTCCGACGCTATGTCCATAGTTATCGTTGATGGCCTTGAAATTATCGATGTCGCAATACATGAGGTAGACGGCTTTGAATTTGCTGGCGTTGTTGACCTTGTCTTTGATATCGCTATCGAAGGCGGAACGGTTCTTGATGCCGGTAAGTCCATCTTTGGTGATTTTGTAACGAAGGAGGAAGAGGACCGCGATAAGGACCATGAGAGCGTATGGGAACCATCTGTACTCCATTCCCTGCAGGGTGATGAATCCGATGGACATGAAGATGAATGGGATGAGGGAACAGAAACCGAAGATGAGGCAAAGGAGTCTCATGCTGCCCACTGTTTTCTTTGTAGCGACGAAGCCAAAGATGCCGTTTCCAAGGAAGTAGAGGGCTAAGACGGCCGTGGCCGCGATTCCTGAAAGACCAAACTCAACAGAGAAAACGTGGAGGGTGAGTCCTTGGCTGATGATTTCATATAAATAGAAAGGTATAACGGCGAAAGCTGGGATGGCTAAGAGCAAACGCTTCCAGAATTCCTTGAAGATGTTGGTCTTGGCAAACCAATCGAAAGCAATGACAACTGACCAGCCAGTAAGACCGCCAGAAACGTAATAGAGGGCCATTAAGATGCTAGCGACCACATTCTGGTTAGCGCTCACAAGAGCGGTTCCAACCATTTCGATGACGATCGAAAGGGAAACGAAGAAAGGAATCGCGAGGGCTGTGATGTTTTTCCTAAAGGAATAAACGTTAATGAACATGAGGGTGCTCACCACTATGACGATGAGTGAGAACACGCTCACGGAGTAATATGCTTGATAGTTCATAAGTTCTTGCTGTTGAAACTCATAAAGTTTACTTATTTGTTCTTTTTTTTACAATATCGTTTTACAAAAACAATTTTGGGTTTTACTAAATAATTCCAAAAACACTCGCAAATCACACATAAAACATAGTTTTCGTAAACATTCGTTTTAGATGAAAAAATCTTTAATGTTCAAAGATTGACGAACTAAATTTCGTGGTCCTATTGACTTTTTCTTTCCAAAATACTGAAATTAACTCATACCACCGCTAATCATAATAGAAAGGAACACTTTTATGCTTTTTGGCGACAACAGCGATGCGGCAAAAGAGGCCGTATCAAAAATCATTCCGCGTGATTTGGCTAACTTCAACTGGACGTTCATCGCCCTCCTTGCCGTGGTCTTTTACATCTACTGGACCGAGGTCAGGAACAAGAATTGGAAAGCCATCATCGCCGGATTCTCCCTCTATGGAGTCCACTGGCTCTACGAGATCGCTAATGCGGTCATCGCGAAAATCTTCGGATACCCTCTTTGGGCCGTCTCGAACGAAAGTACCTCATTCGTCCTCCTTATCGGCGTAAGCTGGGAACTCTCAATGATGTTCTCGATCGCTGGCATCATCGCCTACAAGATGCTGCCAGAGGATCATTCGGTCCGTTATTTCTCTAGAGGCAACTTCAAAGGCATCCCATGCAAATTCATGACCATGCTATCGATGTCTCTCCTCTATGCCGTATTTGAGATTTTCCTTGCTG
>JAFZUD010000130.1 GCA_017618495.1 Bacilli bacterium
GCAGCTTGATTCGATTGCTAATATTCTCGTCATAAAATGAACCTCACCATGTATATGGCGTCTTCACCATCGGAGTAATAGAGCTTCTTCTTGGTGATGGTCTTGAAACCGTTCTTTTTGTAGAGTTCGATGGCCGCTTCATTTGATTCTCTGACTTCGAGGGTGATGTTCTCAACCGGCTCGGCTTGTTTCTTGCAAACCTCAACCATCTTCTCAATGAGGGCCTTTGCGATTCCGTTCCTACGGTATTCGCTCGCCACACAAACCCTTGCGACCGAAGCGCTGTCGAAGGTGATGAAGAAGTCGATGTAGCCCACCACTTCATCATCGATGGTCGCGCTATAGAGATTGGCGACTGGGTTTTCTTTCCACTCGTAGACGACCTGCTCTAAAGGCCAAGGATCATGAAAGCAAGCCGCCTCAAGCATGGCGATCGCTTGGAGTTCGCTTTCTTTGCTTTTGTGGATCTGGATTGGCTTCATTCTAGTAGAGGTCCTTCAGGTATACCGGTTTAGCAGCAACCGCATCACTAACGAGGTTCCTTTCGATGTCGCTCATTGCGAGAATCTCAAGGTTATGGGTTGGCTTTGATTCAAGGCCAAGGTATGCGACATCGCCGCAGACTTTGTACTCTGGGTGCTCGTTGATATACGAAAGCACCGCGGAATTGTCGGCGATTTTGTCTTCTAGGATGATTTTTTCTTTATCGTAAACGCCAAGGTAAGATCTCTTGCTTCTGGCGTTCATAAGGCAGATTGATGTTTCCTTCTCATCCTTCAGAGCCTCAAGGCTAGAGACGAGATAGAGAGGGATGCCTAAAGCGAACGCAGAGACCTTAGCGACGGTCAAAGCGATACGGACTCCGGTGTATGAGCCAGGCCCTTTTGCGGCGATGACTTTCTCTATGTCGTTTCTCGTGAGGTTGTTCTTCTTGAGAAGGATATCGAGTTCATTGACTAAGAATTCGGATTGCTTCTGCCAAGCCTCATAAGTGACTTGGTCGATGACTTTATGATCTAAGGCCAAACCGATCGAGAGGTTGGTGTTGCTGGTATCTAAAAGCAAGGAAACCATTAGAATGCCTCCTTAACTGCTTCGACGATCTTGTCTAAACGAGGGCAATTGCTTTCGATGGTGATCTCGCGGGAATCTCCGCCCTGATGGGTCAAAGAGATAACGAGATACTCGTCAGGCCAAAGAGGTTCGATGTATTGAGGCCACTCAATGAAGGTGACTCCATTGCCTTCGATGAACTCTTCTAAACCAAGTTCGATGTTCTGCCCTTCGAGGCGGTAAGCGTCGATGTGATAGAGAGGAAGGGTGCCTTTGAAATAGCACTTCATGATGTTGAAGGTTGGAGAGATAACGTCCTCATTGACCTTAAGAGCTTCGGCAACCCCGCCCACAAGAGTGGTCTTGCCAGCGCCTAAGTCTCCTTCGAGCAAAACGACATCGGCTGGAACGAAAAGAGGTGCGATAAGAGCGCCTAATTTTCTTGTTTGTTCCTTAGATGAAGATATAAAAGTGAATTTCATGCCCAATACCTCAGAGCGAAAAAATTATATGCTCTTTTTTGGCGTTTTAAAGGAGAAGGCAAATAGTAACTATTTGTTCTTTGGTTGGTAGGATTCAACAAATGGCCCAGTCTGGTCGAGGAATTTCTGGTAGATTCGTTTGATTTCAGCATCGACGAATGGGAACTTTTTCCCTTCCATGAGCGAGTGGATGTCTTTGGCGCTTTTCTTGATGACCGCTTTGAGATCGTCTGGATATCCGTAAAGGACGGCGTGGTGTTCAAACTCTTGCTCATCAAGGACTTTGATGGCCTTGTCTGGGAAGAGTTTAAGGTCGAGATCGTAGTCGATATAGCGGAGGAATCCTTGGTCGAGGATGGTTGGGCTAGCGATGTTGGCGTAATAGCAATAACCGTTCGCTTTCTTCATCGCGATGCAGTTGGTCCACTTCTTCTTGAAGAGAATGAAAACGGCGTGCTCGTTGGTCATCCAACGGCGACCGTCGCTTTCAGTCACCAAAGAGGACTTTGAGCATAATGCCCAATAGTCATCTGTTTCCTCGGCTAAATAAGCCGGACTCCATTGACGGTGGAGTTGCCCGTTATGTTTATATGCTTGGACATTAATCCAACGAAAAAAGCGATTCATACGATAATTACCAGTAACCTAAGCTGCTATAAGCAGGTCTTCCTTATTATTGTGAACTTCCAAAGGAAGGAGCGCAACGCGAAAAACATCAAAAAGCCCCCGATGTTATTTCGGGGGCGTTATGCTTAGTGAACTTAGATGTTCTTGTAGATGATGGTTTGGACGAAACGGCAGACCTCACGGCACTTGTCGGACATCTCCTCAAGCATAGTGTAGAAGGCTTCGTATTTGTAGATGGTCAAGGCATCGAGATCGGTTCTGCGATATAGTTCGGATACATCTTTGATGTATTCAGTATCGCTATCCTCCTCTAAGCGAATGACGTTCTTAAGAACTGGGAAGATGATTTCCTTGTTAAGGAAGTGAGGGAAGTTTTTGAGGGCTTCTTCAGTGGCCCTAAGTGACTTGAGGGTGAGTTCCATGAATGGGATGGCATCTGGTGGAAGTTCTTTGAAGTCATAGAGGTAAAGCTTAAGGGAAAGTTCCTCAACGGCATCGGTGATGTCATCAATCATGGTAAGAAGGGAAAGGATGTCTTCTCTGTCGATTGGGGTGATAAATTCTTCCATGAGCTTTTCGGTTGTCGCGTGCTTTTTCTTATCGGCAGCGTGCTCAATCTCATGGACTGAAGTCTTGATCTCCCAAAGTTTCTCGTGATCGAAGTTCTTCATGAATTCGAGAATGTGCTCACCGCATTCAACTGAGAAGTGGGCGAGCTCTGGGAATGAGTCGAAGTAGTAATTGGATTGAACTTTTTTACCCATTTTGAAACTCCTTTGTTACTTGAAAATGGCCGCGAAGAGAGCGGTCAATGCAAAACCGATTATGGCCGTACCAGGGAAAATAGCGATCCAGGAAAGGACCATCTGGCCAGCTTTGCCCCACCTGACGCGGCGAGGATTGCGTTGGGCTCCAACACCCAAAATAGCGGTTGCCTTGATGGTGCCGCTTGAGATAGGAAGGCCGAATACTGTAGCGACGATTAAACCAACGCCGGCTGCAATATCCGTGGCAAATCCCTGATATTTATGAAGTTTGGCCATTCCGGAGCCCATCGTTTTGATGATGGACTTTCCACCCATAAGGGTGCCGCCAAAGATGACAATGGCAACCGGAAGGACAATCCACCACATACCTTGCATGGCGTTGAAATCGGCTGGAACATAATCCGCTCCACCAACCTTAAGCATGACAGCAATGACCATGAAGACACCAAGGAACTTGGCGCCGTCTTGAAGGCCGTGGGCCAAAGACATAAGAGCACTAGCAACGACCTGGCCTCTCTTGAAGAAACGACTGGTCGCGCCACGAGTAAGCTTTCTGCAGATAAGGACGATAAGCC
>JAFZUD010000014.1 GCA_017618495.1 Bacilli bacterium
GGGTCAAAAGAGAAGGATAGGCCGAGAGCGATTCAACCAAGGCGATGAAGCAGATGAGCTCGATGACAAAAGGCGCACCACCCTGGATCGCGGTGATGATGAGGGCGATCTTCCTTTGACCTCTTTCTTCCTTCTTCTTGTAGTAATGGCGTTTCGCCAAAGGGACGAAGAAGAAAAGGAGGAAGCTTGGAAGGAGAGAGGCCACCATCGCAATGATCATCAAGGTATCGCCGCCTTTTGAAAGGACGATAGCCAAAAAAGGAATGGCCATGATGAGGGGCAAAAAGAAGGTGACGCATGAGGCTATGAAGAGGATTTTGCTTTTCTTGTTCATTATTCTTCCTTCGTTAGATTAACGTTTGGTTCCCCTTCGACTAGAGAGACCTTCACAAGAGGATTGCCTCTCTCATCGAGATTATGCTTCTCCATATAAAGGGATTTGTCGTGGAGGCTATCAAAGATGATGGAACGCTTCTTATCGACGACAATCGTACGAGTGATTCTTTCGTGGATGTTCATCCTTCTCTTTCCTAAAGCCATCATGAGGAAGGAGACGATGGCGACAATGAAATAGATGCCAAGCCCTAGGCCAACATGCGGAATGAGGGCGCATAGATGCAAAAGGCTAACAAGGAGAGGTCTAAAGATCCTTTGGAGTTTGTTGATTCTAAAACCTTCTGCGTCCGTAACCTCTAGGCCAAGCAAGAGCTTGCCAACGCTTTGTCCGCCCTTAAGGCAAAGAGGGACGAGCAAGAAAACGATGAGGGTGATTGGGGCCAAACAAATGATTTCGCTCCCCCACTCAGCCCATGAATAACGGGTTTCCTTATCCTGGTAATAGGTCTGAACGGAAAGCCCACTATAAGAGGTCCCCTTCATGTCCTTGATGGCGTCGAAATATAGACCGGTCTGCTTTGCCTCATCGGCATTAAAGAAGTACTTTAACAAGAGGTTCAAAGCGTCCTCATCATTCGCATCAACCTTAGCCTGGTATTCGGCATTAAGGACTGGTTTAGATGCGAGGAGGATGTTCTCCCCTTCTCTAGCGTAATCGAAATATGGATTTGAATTCGAAGAATCCCCTGCAAAACCCATTCGTTTTTCAAAGAAGAAGCGATAATAGTCCTCACTTGCGAAGTCTTTGCCATCGCTCGTCTTTCTTCCGACGACTTTGTCGTTAGGGTTCTTGGCGACATTAAGGAATTCCGTGTAGTAATACCAAACATGGTCGAGATAAGCCTCATAGCCTTTCTTGCCATCTTTGTTGTCTTTGGCTTTGTATTCGTAAATCAATGGGGCTCCACCGTCGTCTGGATAATAGGCAAGACCACTAGCAACGGCGAAGTCGCTGGCGTCCTTGCTTGCTTCATCCGCGCCTAAGGCAGGAGCGATCACGTTCTGGCCAAGCGTGGCAAAAAGGACGAAGCCGATAGCGATCGTCAAAACCAAATCGATGAAATAGGAGGCGATCCTCTTAAAAGGCGATGGCTCAACCATGAATCTGTTCATACTCAATTAATATATCTTAATGGGCCGCAAAAAGATATTTCTTGAATAAGAAATAGGAGGCGATACCATTGAAAGCGGCTCCAATAGGAGGATAAAGAAAACACATGGAAAACAAATTAAGAATACAGGACGATTTATACCACTTCGTGAATGATGAGTGGCTTGAGAAGGCCGTCATCCCGGAAGACCGTTCCAGCGTCGGCGGTTTCGCTGACCTCGATATCGCTTTAGAGAAGATGTTCATGCAGCTCTTCAAGGATATGGCAGAAGGCAAAGAAGAGATTCCAAACGAGAACTTCGGAAAGGCCATCGCCATCTACAAAGCCGCGATGAACACCAAGAAGAGAGATGAAGATGGCATTAAGCCAATCCTCAAAGACCTTCACGCCATCCAAAACATCAAAAGCATCGCCGAATTAAATGAGAAAGCCCACGCTCTTTCTCTCAAAGGGATGCGCCTTCCATTCAACTATGGCGTCGATGTCGATATGAAGAACAGCTTAGCCCACTCCTTCATCTTGACTGGATCTTCAACCATCCTTCCTGACACCACCTACTACGCGGAAGATAACAAGCAAGGCCCAGAGCTTCTTAAGGTCTATAAAGAGATGGCCTTAGAGCTTCTTGCTTACACCGACCTTAGCAAAGAAGAGCAAGAAGACTATATCGAAGCCACTCTCGCATACGACAAAGAAGTCGCCAAACACGCGAAGAGCCAACTCGAGTGGGCGGACTATATCGCCAACTACAACCCAATGAAGTTCGATGAGGTTTGCTCTCTCCTTGCTCCATTCGACTTCAAGAAGTTCATGACCGAGCTCTATGGCGATAAGCTCCCAGAGCAGATCATCGTCTATGAACCAAAGGCCATCAAAGAACTCAAAGAAGTCTGGAATGAATCCACTTTCGAGACCTATAAGAAATGGGCCTATGTCAGATGCTTACTTAGTAACGCCGGTTGCTTAACCGAAGAGATGAGGTTCATCGCTGGCAAATATTCCAGAGCTCTCTCTGGCAACCCAAAGAGCTCTGCCTTAGAGAAATACGCCTACAAGGTCGCCAGCGGCACCTTCAGTGAGGTCGTCGGCATCTACTATGGCCAGAAATACTTCGGCGAAGAAGCGAAAGCCGACGTCATCGAGATGGTCAAAGAAATCATTGAGACCTATAAGAAGAGAATTGCTAAGAACGCCTTCTTAGAAGAAAAGACCAAAGAGAAAGCCATCCTTAAGCTTTCCACCATGAAGATCAAGATGGGCTATCCTGACAAAGCCGACCCATTCTACGATGAGCTTAAGGTCGATCCAAATGATTCTTATTACGATATGCTCGACAAGATCGGCGTTCAGTCAGAGAAGCACGCTTTAGAGAAACTCTATAAGCCAGTCGATAGAGGCGAATGGGGAATGCCAGGACACCTCGTCAACGCTTGCTATAACCCAAGCGCCAACGACATTACCTTCCCTGCCGCTATCCTCCAAGCTCCTTTCTATAGCATCAAGCAAAAGAGAGAAGAGAACCTTGGTGGCATCGGTGCCGTCATCGGACACGAGATCAGCCACGCTTTCGACAATAATGGCGCCCAGTGCGATGAGAATGGCAACCTTGCCAATTGGTGGACCGAAGAGGACTACAAGAAGTTCAAAGAGCTCACCAAAGGCATGATCGACCAATTCGATGGCATTGAGATCAACGGAGGCAAAGTCTC
The DNA here is from genome assembly GCA_017618495.1 of Bacilli bacterium. Classification (GTDB taxonomy): domain Bacteria; phylum Bacillota_I; class Bacilli_A; order RFN20; family CAG-826; genus UBA4951. Next base: position 3,218 of record JAFZUD010000014.1, read on the forward strand.
TGGCGAGCTCGTCGTCAGTGAGAACATCGCCGATAACGGCGGTATGGCCGTCACCCTTGAGATCATGTCCACGATGAAAGACGCCGACTATGAAGCCTATTTCAAGAACTGGGGAAGAATCTGGTGTATGAAGGGAAGGCCTGAATACCTCAAGCTCCTCCTCTCCGTTGACGTTCACTCCCCTGTCGTCCTTAGAGCGAACATGCAGCCACGCAACTTCAAAGAGTGGTACGAGACCTTCGACGTCAAAGAGACCGACAAGATGTATATCGCCCCTGAGAAGCGTATCTGCATCTGGTAATCAAATTAAAAGAAAACGCCCGCAAATCCCATTTAATTTGGAAATGCGGGCGTTTTTGTTATCTTCTTTCTAAAAGACGGACAGGCCTTTGCTTCAAGGCTTTGATTGAAGACAGCAGGGAAACAACGAGCATTAAGGAGAAGATTATTGCAAGTATCAAAAGTCCATCTAAAACAGGGAGGTAGAATAGCGAGAGGCCGACATACTGATTAATCAGCGCGCACGAAACCAAAATGCCAATCAGTGAGAAGATGAATTCAACCAAGGAAATTAGGCATCCTTGCGAAAGAACGATCGACATAATCGATTGCTTGCTCGCCCCTATGGCTTTTAGGATTCCAAATTCTCTTTCCTTATCTTTAATATTTGCTTGGAAAAGGTTCAAAGAAAGCAAAGCAACGACAACGAGAAGCACAGCGATTGCGCTATAACTAATCTTCAAATCAAAATCAGTTGCAGCTGACACGATGTTAGCAAAAGCGGAGAACGAGTTTTCGAAAACGCCATATTGCAAGCCGTTTCTTCCCTCCATTATTAAGGAATCGCGCAAATCCATCTCCTTGTCGAGCGATCCTGATAGTTTCAACAAAACGCCTGTGGTTTCTTTTTCGTAAC
>JAFZUD010000131.1 GCA_017618495.1 Bacilli bacterium
GACCACTAAAAGATCTTGCGTCTTGTTCAAAGCACATCTTCTCGTTGTACTCAACCGTCAGTTTCTTGTTGCTGTGATTCTCGATTTCGATTGTCCAGCTCGTTATCGCAAATAGCCAACCAGAGCTTCCGACAACTCTCATAGATAGGAAACCAGGGTAGCTGCCTAATGAGGAAGCGTCACCATAGTTGTATTTAGTTCTTTGATAATTGTTTTGCACTCTGTTGGATTTGTAATTACTGCCTTCCTTAATCAGGCCATCTGTGTATGAAATCCATCGTTTTCCATATCCACCGCTTGCTTTTTGCCTTATCGCCCCAACGATCGCTTTATCGGATCCGTTTTCCGTGATAGATAGAGTTCGCTTTCCTTTTGCGGCAATGGTCAAGCCGCCTCCCAAATCCGGTAAATTAGACAAGTTTTTTGCGTTCTGAAGAGTACATGTTTTTTTACTCCAAAGAAATTCAACAGGATAATCATTGTCATTTATAAAACTAACTGTCCAAGAGTTGCCATTTTTTCCATCTATTCCAATTCTAAGATACGCAGGATCGCTTGAAGAAAGGTTCTGGGCGTATGACAAAGCGTCAGCGACTCGTAAAAATCCCACAATGTATTGCCCGTCATTAGTATTTATCGTCGTATCTTTGCTAGAACATACAATTGACTGTTTAACTTTCGCAGCCGTTAAATTTGGATATTTCGAATAAACCAAAGCGGCCGTAGCAGAAACGAAAGGGGCAGCTAAAGAAGTGCCCCATCCAGATGGGTATTCATTGGTGCCGGCCGTTGAGGTGATGTTTGCACCAGGAGCAAAAATATTGGTACAAAACCCATAATCTGAATATTCCCATTTCGATCCATTTTCATCATAAGCTCCTACGGAAATGATGTTGTCGGCGTTGTATTCTTCGATGTCGCGATATGCGTCACGGTTATAGTTATCGTTGCCTATCGCCCAAACAAAAACGCCTGGATAGTTCTTAATCGCATCCAAGATTTGTTTATATATTGTCTCGCGGCCAATTTCATCATACAAATCAAAACCATAACCATCCATACTGAAATTTAGAACCGAGATTTGTTCATCTGTCCCCCAAAGAGAGGTGGCGTAATTAATCGCTTCCAAAGCAGCATCTGGATATACTCCGCCTTGATCGCCTGCCTGCAGCGGAACCAAGCTCACGTTCGGTGCGATGCCAGTTATGCCTGCAGCGTTATCCATGGTTGCTGCTATTACGCCAGCGACCATAGTTCCATGGTCGCCGTTGGTCACTTCGTTTGTTACCGAATTGTGGTGATAAAAATCATAGCCGCTTTCCAAATTGTCAACTAAATCGGCGTGCTCCTTAATGCCTGTATCGATAACTCCAACTCTGACTCTTTTCTCGCCTACAGTTGTACTCCATGCGTTTTCGGCTTTGATATTGACCCAATAATTCCCTACGATTGGCCATTGGGTTGGAAGAAGAGTGTCGTTTGGTAATGACAAGTTTTTCATCAACAAATCGCTGGAGGACTTGGCATTAACATTTTTAGACTCGTCTTGATCGGACTCAAATGCGTTTGAATTCTTCGTTCTTTCTTTTGCAACGCAAACAACAGGCACATCATCCTCTATCGATACCTTGGAAAAAGACAATAAAAGAGGCAAGAACAACATCGACAACAATACTTTTCTTTTCATAACAATCGATACTCCCCAAAAACGGCAGAATCATATGAAAAAAAATGCGAGTAAGTCAAACTAATTGGATATTTCATCGTTTATAAAGCGTGCTGCTACCGTTAATTCCAGGTTTTTGTAAAATTTCTAAATCCCAACTATCAAAACGATGAAACGTTTCAAATAATCGTTTGATAAAAAGAGGACGTTCGGTATTATAAAAGCCTCCTTTTTACGGGAGGCTCTTTTTTGATGAGGGATTTTACTTCTCAATACCGACGGCAGCGAATTCTTCCGCAGTCCAGACATTGTTCGAATGGGCGCAGACGTAGAGGATGTTCTTGGAACTTCTTCTGAAAAGCTTGAGCATATCGTTTGGAGCGGCGTTATAGGCGGTACGGGCGGTTGATGAAGAGTTATTTGGATCGAGGTAGAGGTCGTTTTGGGCTCTTAAGCCTTGGGCGACGCCCATGTAGCTGTGGTCATTGACGTAGTCAGTGACGACGACACCATGGAAGCCCCATTCATTACGGACGACTTCGGTGAGCATGCCTTCGTGGGCGCCGGACCAAGTGGCACCGATACGGTTGAAGGAGGTCATGAAGCCAAGACCGCCAAGATCGCTATAAAGCTCGAATGGCTTGAGGTAGATTTCGCGGATGGCTTGCTCGTTGCACCAGGTGTTGACCTTGACACGTTCTTTCTCCTGATCGTTAAGGGCCATGTGCTTGGCGTAGCAATAGACGCCATATTCCATGGTGCCCTGGGAGGTGTAACCAGCCATGAGGCCAGAGAGGAGAGGATCTTCGGAATAGTATTCGAAGTTACGTCCGCCGTATGGGGAACGATGGATGTTGACGCCAGGAGCGTACCAGCCGGTTAAGCCAGAGGCAGCGCCTTCTTTGCCGATTGATTCGCCAAAGAGGACAGCGGCATCGATGCTCCAGGTGCTGGCGACGATGACACCGCATGGGTGGCCGCTTCCGCTATGGAAGGCAGCGGCTGGGCCGTCGTAGTCGGTGGCTTTGGCTTTGCCAATGCTGTCGATCTTCGCAGTCTGGAATCCACCATGTTCGGTAAGGTTCTGCATATCGGATAAGGAGAGCTGATCGAGGAGGTCTTCCCATCTTGGGTCATCCCACTCAGCGTCCTTAAGGTCTCTTAAGGTAAGGCCGTTGTCGGCTCCGGTGGTTGGGGCGTCGCCATCGATTTGATCGTCTTCCCAGTTCTTGGACTGGATGTTGATCTGGTCGTTATGACGGCTATCGAGGTTGACGTTGTTCTCGAGGTCCTCGCTACTTGTCCAAGTGCCAGCCCAATCGCTTCTCTTAAGATAGGTGATTGGCTCGCTATCTGGACCGGCTTCGGCTTCTTCGAAGTGCTTGGCGTATTCGTAGCCAGTCTGGTAAGAAGTCTTGTATTCGATGAGAGGGAGATTGAACTTGAAGCTGTTGGTGTGTCCACCGCTGACGGATTCATGCCAGACATCGTCACGGAGAGAGATCTCATATTCGCCTTCTTCATTGACGAAGTAACCTTTCTCGGTGTCCCAGTTGGCCATATCCCTGAGTTTGAATGGAAGCTCATAGGTCTTGGTCTCGCCAGGTTCGATGACGTTGGTCTTTCTGAAGGTAAGGAGGCTGTTCCAGGCCTTTTCGATGCGACCGGTGTATGGGGAATGGTTGTAGATTTCGATGACGTCTTTGCCAGCGATTTCGCCGGTGTTCTTGACGGAGACGGTGACTTTGCCTTCACCTTTCTCTTGATCGATTTCCTGAGCGGCGATCCACTTCTCGAAGGTGGTGTAGGATTTGCCTTCGCCGAATGAGAAGAGGACTTCGTCTTCGTAGTTGTAGTTGCTGTCGGTCATAGCGCGGGTGACGTAGTATCTGTAACCGACATAGATGCCTTCGGCATATTCAACGAATTTCTCGTTGCTGTTCTTGTACTTGAAGGTGCTGTAGTTGCCCATCGACTGGAAGGATGGAGCGCTCTTGGAATCACGGGCCCAAGTGTCGCTAAGTTTGCCAGATGGGACATAGGTGCCATCGATGATCTTGGCAACGGCTCTGTTACCAGTGATGCCTGGTGTACCAATGAGCATGACGGAATCGATGCCATCGGTAAGCAAATCGCCGATTTCCATGGCGTGGGAGACGTTAAGGAGGATGATGACCTTATCGAAGTTCTCTTTGAGCATTTCGATGACGGCGGTCTCTTTTTCCTTGATCTTGATCTCGGTATCCATCATGTCACTGTCTTCGGTGCCATAACGGGAGATGGCGAAGATGGCGGTGTCGCTCCAGTCCTTGGCTTGATCAAGAAGGGTCTTGCCATCAAGTTCAGGATAGGTGGCGGTATAGGCGCTCACTTCTGGTTCGTGGTTGTATGGTAAGCAGGTTCTGACGATTTCAGCGTAGCCATAGGTGTTGACGCCGCAATCGATGACGTTGTCGCTATCGGCGACGCTATATGGGGTTCTGCTAGCTCTATCGGAATTAGATGTGTCGGTTGATCCAGCGTTGACTGGGAAATAATTCTTAACGAGGTTGAAGAGATATGGGTTGATTTCGAAGCCCTGCTCTTCCATCGCTTCTTCGAATTTGACGGCGTGTCTTTCTTTGACGGCACTGCGGTCACGGTAAGTGGTCTGAACAGCGCCAGATCCGCCGTTGCCATAGAACATGCCATAGACGCCAGCGCCGAAGAGGTTGACCTTCTTGTTGGCGACCTTATCTAAAGGAAGGACGTTGTTCTCGTTTCTTAAGAGGACGGCGCCTTCTTTTTCGATGGTCTCGATGTTTTCAGAAGCTTCCGCAGCGGCAAGTTTGCTCGATTCGTTATCGATCGCGCCGATGCCGGCGTTGCCAGTGACGGCCATCGCGATGTTTGACCAGTTCGCGGCCAAGGCAGGTGCGCCGATCATGCCAATAAGAGCAAGACCGCCGACGATTGGGGTAAGGATGCGGATGACGACCTTCTTCCCCTTCTTCCCTGGTTCGGCTTTGCCTTGATAGGCAGGAAGCCAGGCTAAGAAGAAATAAAGGACGGTGATGATGAAGGCAGCTGCGCCAAAGATGACGAACATGAGCCAGTAATGGCTGCCATAACCCATGTCAATGAAAGAGGTTAATCTCATTGTGCTTCCTCCTTTGGCTCACCCTTTTTCTTTTTGAGGATGCTAAGGGTGACCATTGTGGCGACTAAGGCCGCGGTCGCTCCCATCAAGACGCCGAAAACGACAAAGCCAGTGTCCTTGTCTTCCCATTGTCTAGCTGGAGTCGCGGTCTTCTTCTCGCTAGTTGGAGCTTCTTCCGCAAAGCGAGGTTCTTCGATCAAGAGACGATCCTCTTCATGAGTGAGCGCCTCTAGAGCGATTCCTTCGGCTCTTGCCATGCCTCCAGTGCTACCCATCTTGAAACAAGATGAACCAAGTAGCATGAAGCCTAAGGTGCCAGCCAAAAGAAGAAATCGATTTTTCTTCATATGTGTGTCTCCTTCTTTAAGACTTATCGACAACTATTAGGATAAAGATACGCGCGCGAAAAAACAATACACCGTGTTGGAATTGTTTTTAGAAAACAAAAAAGACCTCCTAAGAAGGAGGCCTTAGTTTGTATCACTAATTAGTGAAGGATTTCGGCGACGGTACCGGAACCAACGGTCTTGCCACCCTCACGGATGGAGAACTTGGTGCCAGCTTCAAGAGCGATAGCGTGGATGAGCTGGACGGTGAAGGTAACGTGGTCACCTGGCATAACCATCTGGACATCGGCTGGAAGGGTGATGGATCCAGTGATATCGGTGGTACGGAAGAAGAATTGTGGTCTGTAACCGTTTAAGAAAGCGGTGTGACGGCCACCTTCGTCTTTGGTAAGGACGTAGACAGCAGCGCTGAACTTGTCGTGTGGGACGATGGAACCTGGCTTAGCAAGGACCTGGCCACGCTCGACCTGGTCGTGGGTGATACCACGGAGAAGGGCGCCGATGTTGTCGCCGGCCTCAGCGTAATCAAGGGTCTTACGGAACATTTCAAGACCAGTGACGACGGTCTTCTGGGTGGCTTTGATGCCAACGATTTCAGCTTCGTCGTTGATCTTGATCTGACCACGCTCGACACGGCCAGTGACGACGGTGCCACGGCCAGAGATGGTCATAACATCTTCGATTGGGAGAAGGAATGGCTTGTCAGCGGTTCTCTCTGGATCTGGGATGTAGGTATCGAGGGCTTTAAGAAGCTCATGGATTGGGGCAGCGGCCTCGTCCTTGGAAGAGGCAACTTCGCAAGCCTTTAAAGCGGAGCCACGAACGACTGGGACTTCGTCGCCAGGGAATTCGTACTTGGTGAGAAGGTCACGGACGTCCATTTCGACGATGTCGATGAGCTCTGGGTCGTCGACCATATCGCACTTGTTAAGGAAGATGATGATCCTTGGAACGCCGACCTGACGAGCAAGAAGGACGTGCTCACGGGTTTGTGGCATGACGCCATCGGCGGCACTGACGACAAGGATGGCGGCGTCCATCTGGGCGGCACCGGTGATCATGTTCTTGATGTAGTCAGCGTGCCCTGGGCAGTCAACGTGGGCGTAGTGACGGGTCTTGGTCTCGTACTCTTCGTGAGCGGAGTTGATGGTGATACCACGAGCTCTCTCTTCTGGGGTGCTATCGATTCCGCCGTAGCCGACGTCTTTAGCATTACCTTCGACACCACCGGTCTCTTTGCCAACAAGGGAAAGGACGTGGCAGATGGC
>JAFZUD010000132.1 GCA_017618495.1 Bacilli bacterium
GAACACCCAAAATGAAGATGAAAAGGCATGCGGAACCCATCAAGATGAACGTGATGAGGACCCTTGGTTCACTAAAGAGGGACTCGTCTACTCTGAAATCTCGGTAGTTGTTTTCGATCAAGATCATGATGGTTGTATAAAAGGCCATCCATAAAACGCTAAGCCCACAACAAAAGGCGCCTGCGCCGATGCTTCCTGAAGCTTTTCCAAATCTAATCATATTACTTAATCCTCTCCACGATCCTCATGTAGCGTCTCAAGGCGTATTCGCCATCGTGGCTTTCACCTGGGAGCATACGTGAATTATCGCCTAAAGCGGTGATTCTTGTCACCCCTGATTTGGCCAATAGGCCAAATATCTCTTCTTTGTCCTTCAAATCCTTGTTGACCGAGACGGTCTGCAAAAGGCTCTTGTTTGGCTTAAGGACTTTGATGATCTCCTCTTTCTTAAGAGGCTTGATCCAAAGGTTCTGGAAAAGGTAAGAGAGCTCAAGGGTATTGTCTTCCTTGACGAGGATAGACACCCCATCCTTCGTGAATACCTTATCGAGATTCCCTTCAAGCTTTTCGTTATACGTGAGAAGGGTGTTCTTCGCTTTCATGGTTAAAGGGAGCGTGCCCATCTCTTTGCTCACTTTGGCAAGGATTGGAAGGAGGCGATTCGCCAACTCTTTCAAATCCTCAACCTTATCGGTATTAAGGTAGATGCCTTGGCAAGAGGAGCAGAAGAGCTGGTTGGTCGCGCAGACAGACTCGCAAAGCGCCTTAAGTTCCGCATCCGTGACATTCTGATCCACGTAACTGAAGGAGATCTTGTGTCCCCAAGAGATGATGGAGGAGTGGATGTCGACGAAGGTCCTTGCGGCTTTCTGCGCCATATCCCCGCCCCAGACGATTGTCGCGTCCGCTAACGAGGCAAGTTCTTTGATGGTCTCGATTTCCGTGCTAGGAACATCGAAGACGTAAATGTAGTCTTTGAGGGCCGGAGATTCTTTGATGAGCTCCTGAAGGAGCATGATCGACATCCCATTGTCCCCAGTAGGGAGTTTGAGAATGTTGATGTTTCCGACTAGAAGCCCTTCGACCACGCTATAGGCTGGCAAAAGGTCGACGTTTCCGGCAGCGATATGGAAGAGGATGCCTAATGGCTCGTAATATCTCTCGTTATTCTCATCGAGCTCGAGCTTCCCATTCTTAAGCTCGCCAAGTTCGAAATCGATTTTCTTGAGCAAACCCTCTTTGGAGAAGTATTTCGCATACCTCTCAAATGAGGAATATGGCATGTTCACCATATCGAGAAGTGGCAAAACGATATGGTCGAACTCATGGTTCATGACCCTCTGATAGAGTTTGTCGCAAGCATTGATGACTTCTTCATAGGAAAGGGTCTTCCCGTTCTCTAACGTCGAAAGCATATCTCCCTTCAAAGAGGAGATAAGCCTTTCCTGTTCTTTGTTTTCGTAGACTTCGCCTTTATAAAGGATCATGATTTCTCTCCTTTCAAAAGCTCTTCGGCCCCAGCTGCGCAGGTCTTGATGTCGTCAAGCCCGCTGCGGCCAAGGATCTCAAGATACATCGATTTCTCGCCACATGGGCACTCTTCCTCGTGGAGGATGCCAAGGTCATCGGTCATGACGCTAAGCAATGGGGTGCCAACCATCATCGGGGTCAAAAGGTTGATCAAACCAACCTGGCCTGGTTTGACTGGCTCCAAGGTCTCGATGTCACGGATGATGACGCGGGCGTAGTTTGGGATGTGGAAGTGGTGGTTTCGGCAATCCGTGTAGAGGATTGGGTGTTCGACCGCCCCAAAGAACTCGAAGACGTGTTTGTCATCGATTCCAAGGACTTCGTAAACAAGGTCATAGAAGGCCTGTTTGTCGACTTTTTCTTTATAGAAAGATTTCCATCCTCCGCCTAGTGAGATGATTGAGCCTTTTGGCATCTTGAGTCTGATGCCTTTGTCTTTCATCTGCTGAAGGAGGAAGTAGGTGTAGGCTGGGAAACCAAGAGTTCTGACTGGTGTCCTGCCTTTTGAGTATTTGATGAATTTCTTTTCGAGGTTATCGAGATCCACTTTGTAGCCGTCTTTGGTCCATCTGATCGCATAGTCTTTGCTGATGGCAGGGGTGACAAGAGTGAACCCGTAAGCGGTCTTTGCGATAGCCTTGTCATTTCCTTTATGAGGCTCATATCCAAAGACGATGTAGCGGTGAGGCCTTAGCGACCAGAGCTTGTGGTAGGAGAAGACGCTCTTGACCATATCAAACCCACGGAGAAGATCGCCAAGGGTGAAACCGACAAGGGAGACGTTCTTGCCGCTTGTTCCGCTTGATGTCGCTTTGATGAGATAACGGTGTTTCGGAAGCGACAAAAGGTTATGGTGTTTGAAGTAAAGCGTCGGCAAAAATGGGATCTTTGCCAAATCGTCATAAGACTCTAAAGAATTTGGATCGAAGTGGAAATTGTCGAGGATTTTCTTATATTCGGCGTTGTTTTTGTAATGGAAAAGGCAGTTCTCTTTCATCGCCTCGAAAAAGAGCTGGTCATCCAGGCAATATATCTTCTTCTTCCTTGTGCGGAAGAGTTTGGACATTTTCCTCATAGGTGAATTATATGCTTTTCGATTAACGGAAAAAAAGAGGGATTTAATACCCTCTTGTTTTTGGATTAATTACCAGGGTTCAGGACGCTTCCGACAACGAGAGGAAGACCCATTGGATCCCTGATGCAATAAACGAACGGTTGGTTGAGTTCAACGTGGTATCCGTCGTCCATATGTGCAGCGGAAGTGGCGGTGGCTCCAAGCGAGAAGGTGATGGTCTTGACGATGGTGCCATCCTCATCGAAAGAGACGTTGGTTTTTTGTTTTGTGTAGTTGAGATAGGAGTATTCAAGCTCGTCGCTTCTTCTGAAAGCGTTCCTCAAATGATTTGATTTCTCGACGTAAGGGTTCGTGATTCCTAAATCCTGAACCATCTGCGATAAATCGGACTCGCAGGTTAAGGACATCTTCGGTAGGGAGAGGCTGACGATTTCACGTTCTTGGTCCGCTTTGAAGAGGAAGTCTTTCGGCAAAAGTTCGAAGATATTGTCTTTGACGTTCTTAGGAACGAAGTATTGGATCGAATAATTGCTGTTGTAGTAATCGGTGACTGAGACGTATGTGATTTGGTCAGTGAAACCGGCATACGTGACATGGTTCATGAAATCTTTCTCAACCGTGGTTCCGTCCAAAAGATGGAAATCGTCTGGTTTGGTGTCTTCTTTTACGAATCTATGGGTCCAGGCGTTGTCGAAATAGAGGGTTGAAAGGAAGAGCATGCCGGAGTCGTCTTTGATTTCGAGGTCCTCGGCTTTGAGGAATCCAGGCTGGTTGACGCTCGCATTGGCCCATTGGACGGCCTTGCCAACGTCTTCGGAGTTTTGGAAATCCATCTCAAAGACTTCGGCGTTTCTTTCCGTCATATCCTGAACAAATTGATCTTTGGCTCCGAACTCCTCTTCGAGGAAGACGGCGTTTTTGGCTTGGACGGTGCTCTTGCTCTTGTCGTTTGCGAAGAAATTGTTGCGCATAGAGGCAGCAATGCCTGTTTTCCTTAAAGAAGCATCTCCAGAAAGAACGCTATTGAACTGATCCATGGTTTCCTCATCGCTTACGGCGCAGGAGATAAGATCAAGCTGCGTGTAGAGCATAAGTGGGGAATAGGCGTAGTTCTCCGTCTTGTCGAGGGTAGCAAAGCTATCGCAGGCGAACTGCTCGACGCCATATTTGAAATCAGGGTCGATAGGATTCTTCTCTTGCTCGGCGGTGTAATTGATCGTGTTTAGTCTTTGGAAGGTGGAAGTCTTGATAAGGTTCGCATCGTAAACAGAGAACCTGGCTTTTTGGACGCTTTCAGGGTGGCTATGGATCTCAAGTGAAGAGATAAGCACGCTTCCGGCGGCGACCAAAACAAAGGCTCCGACAGTTGAAGCGGCGACCACGCTGGTGAGTTTAAGGGCTTTGAAGAAGGAGTGGTGCGTGCTTTTTACGACTACGGAATCAGCGACTTCTTCATATCCATGAGGTACGGTGACCTTTGAGTTATATGTGTTTTTGAGAAATTTGTTGAGGCTCATAATAAATCCTCCAAAAGCTCTTTCGCTTTCTTGCGGCAGCGATGGTAGATTCCTCTGATAGAGGAAGTTGACGCATCATACATGCCGGCGATGTCTTTGAAGGGATAATCGAGAACCGCGCGGAGTATCAAGATGTCGTATTCATCTTTTCCGAGGTTCTTTTTGAGCAAAGTCAGAACATCGTCATCGTTCTTTTCGTCATTGACCGCGACGTCTTCGGGGAGCGAATCGATTCTGTTTCTCTCTTTGACGGCATCGATCGAAAGGTTACGGGCGATTTGGCACATGTAGGCGATGAAAGTTCGCTCATCCTCGAGCTCGCCCTTATCAAGAACGCGAATGAAAGTCTCATTGACGACGCCATCTGCTAGATCGTTATCGCCAACGATTTGATAGGAGACGTGCTTGAGGAGGCGGCAGTACTGCTCATAGACCTCTTTGACAGCCCATTCTTCCTTTCGGTAGAACGCTTTGAATAAATGCCTGTTCATTTTTTCCCTTCA
>JAFZUD010000133.1 GCA_017618495.1 Bacilli bacterium
CCTCCTTTGGAGGGAACTTATAAGCAATCGCCCAACGAGGCTCTTTGGCGGTGTATCCAAGAGAGTCATATTGGTCGAGGTTATCGACTTTGAAAACAAGACCGTCGATATCGTAATCGAGGGAGTCACGTTTCTCAGTGTATTCGTGGATGTATTTGATGACTTCTTCCACTCCATCGAGGACACGACGTTCATGGTTGGTGCGGAAGCCAAGGTCATCAAGGTATTTCAAAGAATCGGAATGGATGTGCATTCCTAACTCCCTAGAGTTAACAAGGTAGTACCAGAAAGCTTCAAGCTTACGGCTGGCGGCCACTTTCGGATCAAGGTTTCTGATTGAACCGGCTGCTGCGTTTCTGCAGTTAGCGAATTCAGGCTCACCCATTAAGGAACGCTGGATGTTGACGTTCTCGAGAGATGCCTTTGGCATGTAGACCTCACCACGGACTTCGAAAGGTCTCTTCTCTTTAACGTGAAGAGGGATTGAACGAATAGTGATGACGTTCGAGGTGACATCTTCACCCATGTTGCCGTCGCCTCTGGTAACGGCATACTGAAGTTCGCCGTTGTCATAGACAAGCGACATTCCAAGACCGTCGATCTTCATCTCGCCCATGTAGCGGATCTTATCGACGTGGAGGATATCTCTAAGGCGTCTGTCGAATTCTCTCATCTCGTCGTCATTGAAGACGTTTCCGAGTGAAAGCATGAGCCTTTTGTGAGGGATTTTCTTAAATTCAGATTGAACAGCGCCGCCAACACGCTGGGTTGGGGAGTTCTTGCTTTGGAGGGCAGGGAATTCAGTCTCGAGGATTTTGAGCTCGCCCATGAGACGATCAAATTCAGCATCTGAGACGCTGGACTGGTTCAAGACATAGTACTCGTAGTTGTACTTCTCTAAGAGTTCGGTGAGTTGCTTCACCCTTTTCGAGGCTTCTTCGAAGGTCATGCTACCCCTCCTTTGGAATTGATTCTCGTAAGCATGCGGTGATTGGAGAGAAGGGTCTTCGTTCCAACTTCCGCGAATTCTACTTTAATCATAGTCTCGTCTATGACGACTGTAACAACACCATCTCCAAATTTTTCATGGTGACACTTATCGCCAACGTGCCAGTCGGTGATGCCGTTGGTGACTTCTGGCTCTTTGACCACTTTCTTGACCTGTTTCTCACTTTCGAATGGATCGCTAGAAGGCTCATCTTTGAAGAACCAGGAGGATTCTCCTCTGTAATGGCCTTTGGCCCCTGCTGGTTTCCTTGGGCGGGAACCCCAGGAAGGATTGTCGCTGAAATAGCCGGTGTTCCTTGGAACAGTTAATCCGGATTCTCTAAAGAATTGAGATGGGACGGCATGTGAATCGGTTTGGTATGAGTAGCCGTTGTTGCAGGAAGCGTAGAGTTCTTTCTTGGCTCTCGTGAAAGCAACATAAGCGAGTCGTCTTTCTTCTTCCTCGCCATCACGACCGCTGTCCATTCTCGATCTTTCGCTTGGGAAGGCTCCGTCATTCATGCAGATGACGAAGACGTGGTCAAACTCTAGACCCTTGGCAACGTGGATAGTCATGAGGGAGACATAGTCGCCTCCGTTGATGTCGTCTTGAGCAGAGAGCAAAGAGACATTAGCGAGGTAATCTTCAAACGACGCTTCTGGGTTTCTCTTGATGTAGTTGTCGATATCTCCGAAGAGGGCGTTGACGTTTCCAATACGGTCCTCGTCAGGCTCTTCGTTTTCTTTGAGATAGGTAAAATAATCGAGTTTTGTCACGAATTTTTGCAAAATTGCGCTATAAACTTCAAGGTTTTCGGTGAGTTGGTCTTTGGTCTCTTCCATGATGTCGACCATCGTGTTGAGAGCAAGGATGACCTTCCTTGGGATCGATGTCTCGTCCTGGTGGAGGTGGATTTCCTTGATGTAGTTATATTCGGAAAGGCCATGGTCCTTGGCTTCTTGGCGGATCCTGTCTAATGAGGTTTCGCCAACACCACGCTTAGGGACATTGACGATTCTTTCGAAAGCGACGTTATCCAAAGGATTGGTTAAAAGGTTGAAGTAGGCCAAAAGGTCTTTGACCTCCATGCGTTCGTAGAAACGGACGCCTCCGAAGATACGGTATGGGATGCGACGGTCTTTAAGCGCGCTTTCAAAAGCTCTCGTCATATATGACGAACGATAAAGAATCGCGATGTTGCTATATCTGTTGTCTTGCTTTCTGGCGATATCGGCAATTTTGCCTGCGACCCAAGAAGCTTCTTCTTCTACATTAGGGAGGTTATTGACCTCGATGGCTTTTCCTTCGCCTTAGTTGCTGAAGAGATCCTTAGGAACTCTGTTCCTGTTCTTGGCGATGAGAAGATTCGCGGCATTAAGGATGGTTTTGGTAGAACGGTAGTTCTCATTGAGAATGACGGTCTCGACATCAGGGAAGTTCTTCTCGAAATCCATGATGATCTTCATGTTGGCGTTTCTCCAGGTGTAGATGGTCTGGTCTGGGTCACCGACAACATATAAGGACGTGTCTTTGCACATGAGAAGTTTGATCAAGGCATATTGGACATCATTCGTATCTTGGAATTCATCAACAAGGATGTGCTCAAAACGGTGTGACCACTTCTCCTGAATGTCTGGTTGAGTATCGAGAATCCAGATGGTCTTTAAAAGAAGATCATCAAAATCGAGGGCGTAACACTCCTTCTTCATCTCCTCATAACGGGTGTAGATTTTGAGGCATTCTTTTTCGTCTTTGAAGGTCTCGAATTTGATCTCGATGTCGAGTGGGTAGAGGCCTTTGGCTTTCTTCTTACGAATATATTCGAAAGCCTTCTTCACGACTTCGTCACCTCTCTTGTGTCCAAACTCGGCAGCAGCATTCCTAACGAGTCTCTTCTGATCATCCTCATCATAGATGGTGAAGTGAGAAGGATAGTTAAAGGCCTTATGCTCGATGCTTAGGAACCTTGAGCAGAAACTGTGGAAGGTTGAGATGTGGAGAGGTGGGTATTCTCCTAACAAATCGAAGACGAGCTTAGAAGCTC